>NZ_JBEYCF010000021.1:0-112467 GCF_040632605.1 Streptomyces sp. NPDC019224
GGCCCCCGCCGCCAGCTTGACGCCCGCCATACCGCCGGCCGGCCGCCCCTGTGGCCGAACCTGCGCCGCCGGGTAGCGCAGCAGTTGCGCGTCCGCTGCCCGCAAGGCCGCCGCCCACCGAGCCGGCGCGGAACCGCTGCCCGTGACCGCCCCGCTGGAACACACGGCCTCGGCCGGCGAGGATCCGGCAGCCGTTCCTCCGCCCCATAAAACCGTCGGCCGCTGGGCGGTCGACCTCGCCGCCCCGGCACCCCACCTTGCCGCAGCGGTCGGGCGGGCACTCGCCTCACTCCCGCAAGGACTGGAGACGACGAGGGACGTGGAGGGACCGGGCGCCGCCGTCCGGGGGTGGGAGCCCGGACAGGCCGCTGTACTGGCCGAAACCGTCGAGCGACTGGAGCAGGTGTGGCCTGCGATGCTGGCCGAGTTGCAGGAGAACGTGAGCCAGATCGTCCTGCTGGACGGACGGGCCATCAGCGGATTCACCGACTTCACCACGCATGGCGCCGTGTTCATCAATACGGCCCGGCTGACCGTGGGGCGCGACGGTCTGCCCGGCTGGGTCCGGCTGGCCGACGCCCTGGTCCACGAAGGCACCCACACCCGCTGCAACGCCGCCGCCTTCAGTACCCCGTTCCTCATATCCGCCATCGACCCCCGGCACTCTGTCATGACCCCGCTGCGGCCGGATCCCCGGCCGTTGACCGGGCTTTTCCAGCAGATGGTCGTCCTGGTCCGCCAGACGCTCCTGTACCGGCTGGTCCACCGAGGGGCGCCACTGTCGGATTCCCAGCGGGAGGCGGTGGCCGAGCGCCGGACCCGGCTGCTGGAAAAGGCGTTCCAGGGCGTCGACACGCTCGGCCGCCACCGCGCCGCTCTCACTCCTGCCGGTGAGGCCGTGCATGCCCGGGCGGCCGGCCTGCTGGCGGAGGAAGCCGAGCGGAAGGAAGCGTGTGCGGGCCGGCTGCGGGGAGGCCGTGCGTGAGCGTCTGGACGCCAACGGCCTGGACTCCGGAGGTCTTCGCTCCGTGGCCGCACACCCCCGGCGCGCTGCTGGCCCGCGTCGCCGCCCGGTCGAAGTCCTTCAACCCGACCGGCGCCGCTGGTGGTGCTCCCGTCCTGATAGGCAGCGCTGCCGGCGACGCCCCGTCCGACGTCGGACGACGCGCCCGCGGCGAACTGATGGAACGCATGGGCAATGTACTTGCCGGGCGGGCCGCGGAAGCCGAGGCCGAAGCGGGCCGCCCACGGCGCCTGCCGGCCGACGGCCCGGTCCGCATCGGCACCTGGTCCGAGCTACGCCGCGCCGGCTTCCCCGCCTCCGATCCCGCCGATTCCGCCGCAGGCCCTGCCGCCCTGGCACCACCCGGCCGAACCCCCGCGCGTGAGGTACGGCAGCTCTGGTACCGGGGCCGGGCCACGGGGTCCGGTGAGGACGTCTGGATCCCGGCAGGCGCCGCGTTCCTCCAGCACCGCCCGCCGCCCGGTTGCGCGGCCACCCACCGGGCCGGGTCGACCGGCGTCGCCGCCCACCCGGACCCGGACGCCGCTGCGGCGCATGCCGCCTGGGAGATCCTCGAACGTGATCTGGTGCGCCGCAGCTGGTGTGACCCGCTGCGCCATCCGCCCATCCCGTTCGATGCCCGCGGCACCCTGCCGACCGATGCGAACGAACTGCGGCACCTGCTCGACCACGAGGGTCTGCAGGCCACCGCACTCGCCCTCCCCGCGCCGGCCGGCGCCACGGCCGTCGCCGTCTGCGTCCATGAGCCCGCCCGCACCCATCAGACGTATGGAGCCCGCTGCGGCCCCGCCCACGACCTTCCCGAGGCAGTGGCACGGGCCTGCTGGGAAGCGCTGATGGTCCGCTGGAGCATGTCCACACCGGTAGCCGTCCGCGCCTGGGACCGTCTGTCGCGCACCGGTGTCCCACGCACCGAGCTTGACCACGCGCTATGGGCGTTCCACGCCCAGGACGCGCTGACGCGCTGGGCGGGACCGGCCACCGCCCTGCGCGACCCCCTTGCTCCTGTCCCGACCCGCCGGCCCACCCGGAAACCGGCCCCGGTCGCTCTGCTCGCCGCACACACCGGACGCGAAGTGATCGCCGTAGACCACTGCGCAGGCCCCCCGGCGGACGAGGGCCTGGCCGTCGTCCGGCTGATCGCCCCAGGAACATCACCCCTGCACGCCCACCGGGTACCGGGAGTGCCACCCCACCCCTTCGGCTGACCGCCCCTGCGTGCCGCTTCGCGACGCGGACCGGCAACGACCCCTGCTCCGTGCCCTGATCACACCCGCACCGGGAGGACCTCATGTCCGCGTTCCCGTACGACACGTCAGTACAGTCCTCCTACGCCTCCTTGTTCGCCGACCGGTACGACGACTGGTTCGCCGCGTCGAACACCGAATCCACCGTCGGCTTCCTGGCAGCCCTCGCCAAGGAAGGCCCGCCCGGCCCCCTGCTCGAACTGGGCAGCGGCACCGGCCGGGTCGCCCTGCCACTGGCCTCACTGGGCCTCACCGTCGAAGGGCTCGACGCCTCCCCCGAAATGACCGCCCGACTGCACGCCAAACCCGGCGGCAGCGCGGTCCGGGTCACCCTCGGTGACTTCTCCGCACCCCCGAGGCCGGCGGACACCGGACGGTACGCCCTCGTCTATGCGGCCGGCGGCACCTTCGCCGAACTCGACACCCAAGACGCCCAGCGCCGCTGTCTCGCCTCCGCCGCCCAGCGCCTGAGGCCCGGCGGACGGCTCGCGCTCGACGCCCATCTGCCCGAGGCGCTCGCCACCCGCGGCACCGGCACCCAACCGGTGGACACACCGGGCGAAGGCTTCGTGCTCCGCACCCGCACGCTGCACCCCGCCCGCCAGCAGTACACCTCCGACTACGCGGTCCTCGACGACGGCCGGATGCGCCACGTACGTGTCTCCTTCCGCTACTTCACCCCCGGCGAACTCGACCTGCTGGCCGAACTGGCAGGTCTGCGCCTCGTACGGCGTACCGGCGGCTGGTCAGGGCGGCCGCTGGCCGACTCCAGTAGTCACCACGTTTCCGTGTACGAACGGCCGGCATGACCACCTCGATCCCCTTGAACCGTTCCGGGTTCGGCAGCGACCTCAGACTGTGGTGGTGGCCTGGGGGTTCCGGGGCCGCGCGGTGGCAGTTGGTCTCGTACTCGACGGGTGGGACGTGGCCCATCCCACCGTGGAGTCGTCGGGGGCAGTACCGGTCGGTCCATTCGGCGGTGGCGAGTTCGACCTGGGAGAGGGTTTTCAGGTGCTCCGCGAGTCGGCCGGAAACGGATACGGCCGTCGATGGCCGCACCGAAGATTTCCCGCTTCGCCGATTTCGGCGGGTTGCGTATCCGTGACTTGCGTGGGCGTCGCGGGGCGCATCGGAAGTTGTTGCGGACGGTTCGCGCACGGGGTGAAGCTCATGTGGCCGATCAGAGGATTCTGCACCCTCCGAGGGTGGTTATCGAGTCATGCGTCGGAATTCCCGGCATGACGAGGCGTCTTGACCGATGCCGAGGAGGGAGCCGCCGCCTGCGTGCTCGCGGTCGGCCCTCCCGCGCGCGCAAGGGCGGTGCAGGCATGAAATGCGCCCACCCTTCTCCGGAATGTCGAATTCCGGTAACAAGCCAAGATCGACATTCGGTAAATCTCCCGCGGCTGTGCGTCGTTTGGTATTTTCCCGTGTGGAAACGACGTGGTAATGCACATGAGGCCAGTGCGACGGGACCGTTGAGGAGTACTCGATGAGCTCATGCAAGAGGTGCGGCGAAAAGGGACTCGAGGGTGGTATGACGCTGTGCGATCCCTGTTTGCGGAAGATCGGTGAGGACCTGCGGGAGCTGGAACGGCAGGGCGTCGACCTCAACGACCCGGACGACCCCGCCAATCCGCTTCGATAGTCCGCCGGCGCGGGGGCGCTCGGGCTCAGCCACCCCCGTTCTCCCAGCGGCCCGGCCGGACCCGATGGCACGCCTCGCGTCGCGCGGCCGGGCGGACGGAGGCGTGCGGGGGGCGACAAGGACATGAGCGCGGACATGAGCGCTGAGCAGGCCCGCCCCGGCCCGGCACAAGGCGTGGGGCACGAAGCGTCGACCGGAGGCACCCATGACCGAACCGATGTCCGCAGACCACCCCGACACCGACGCGCAGCCGTACGTGGTCGAGCTGACGGTCTCCGAACCGGCCGACGTCGGCCCACTGTTCCGCCGCCTCCAGCCCGTCCGGGACGCCAAGGTGGTCCGGAAGCGCTCCGGACCGGCCGAAGGCAAGCTCGGCGTCGCCGAGACGCTGCAGTTGCTGGTGCCCTCGTCGGCCGTGCTCGCGGTGGCGATCCGGACCCTGCCGGTCTTCATCCGGTCCCGGCGGTCGTCCGTGACCGTGACGATGAAGCGGGGCAACCGGTCCGCCACCGTCACCGCCGACAACCTCGCCGACCCGCAGCAGGTGATCGAGATGGCCGACCGGCTGCTCAGCGATGACTGACCCGGCCGACCGGGACCGCTCCCGGTCGAGAGCCGTCCTCATGGGCAACTGGGACTACACGGACCTCCCGTCGGTCCCCGCGGTCCGGCGCAGCTACGCACGGATGCGGGAGCTGCTCCGGGACCCGCTGTGCGGCCCGTGGCCCGAGAGTTCCCTCGTGGAGTTCCCCAACCGGTCCACGCTCGGCACGATCAAGGTCGAGCTCATCGACGCGCTCGCCGCCGCCACGGACGTAGCCCTCTTCTACTACGTCGGGCACGGGATCTACGACCACCGCGAGCGGCTCTGCCTCACCGTGGGCGACACCAGGCAGGACGGCTTCTACACGGCCGCCACCGGGCTGGCCTTCGAGGCCGTGCGCGACGCGTTCCAGGCCAGCGAGGCCGCGGTCAAGATCGCCGTCCTCGACTGCTGCTACGCGGGCCTCGCCGCCCAGGACTACGGCCGCCTCTCCGCGGCCGGCATGCTGCCGGTGTCCGGTACGTACTTGGTGATGAGCAGCAGTGCGTTCGAGGAGTCCTGGCACGAGCTGGACGATGTGGTGCCCGACCCGCAGACCTACTTCACCAAGGCCCTCGTGGACACCGTGCGCGGGGGGATCCCCGGCGCACCGGCCGGCCTCACGTTCGACCACATCTTCCGCGTGGTCGCCGATCACCTCGTCGAGCACGGCAGGCCGGAACCGGGCCGCCGGGTCGAGGACCACGCCTCCGCCTGGGTGTTCGCCCGCAACAACGCTCCGGCCGCCCCGCCCGCACCCGGCGCCGACCCGGAGGACGTCTACCGCGAGGCCTACCGCAGGGAGACCGAGGAAGGCGTCGAGCGGCTGCCCCTCATCGCCGCGGAATACCGCGGGGCCGCCGAAGCCGGTCACACCCCCTCGATGAACCGGCTCGGGCAGATCGCCGAGGGACGGGTCCAGGCGAGGATGCAGGGCATCGAGCCCGGGCCCGTCGGCGGGGCGGCGCTCCTGGAGGCGACGCAGTGGTACACACGGGCATCCGGGGCGGGCGACCCGGTCGCCCCGCTTCACCTCGGTCAGCTCTACGAGGAGCAGTACGGCGACCACGACCAGGCGGTGTACTGGTACGGCCTCGCCGCGCGCCGGGGTAACGGCGCCGCCCAGGAAAGGCTCAGCGGACTGGAGCAGCGCATACGGCTCGGGATCGGCTCCGCCCGGCGGCCCCCGGACGAGGACGACGTCCCCGCATCAGCCGCTCCGGTGTCCTTGGCCGGCCTCGCCCGGGTGGTGACCGAAGAACGATGGCTGGAGGACTGGGACGGCAACGCGTCGCTCGCCCTGGCCGACTGCCTCGATGCCCTCGTGGACGCCTGCGGAGGCCCGCACGGCGAGTGGTCGGATCTCAACGGGGCCGCGCAGGCCCGCGTCCTGAAGGATTTTCTCGCACGGCGACCGCCGCGGGCGGACCTCGCGCGAGCCGCCCGCCGTCACTACGAGGCGGTGCCCCCGGGAAGCCTCCGCGCGTACGCCGCCGCGATGGCCCACCGGTGAAGTCATCAGGACCGAACCACCAGACAGGGGAGGGTGACATGGCGATCCCGGACGTCAGCACGGAACTCCGGCAGTCTCTCGAACGGCACCGTTTCTCCCTCCGGCCGCAGCCGGACACGCCCCCGGGCGAGGAGGCCGCCCATGTCGTCCTCGACCGTGGCTGGGAGACCTGTTACGCGGGCCGCGTAGCCCACCACCGGGGCCTGTGGTCCGCCTTCGCCGTCGTGCGGGGCCACGGTCTCTTCCGCACCGACGAGGTGGGCCGGTTCGATGCGTACGAGGACGCGGTGCTGTGCGTTCTGATGAGTTTCACCCACGTCGAGTAGGAGGCGGCCGAGATGCGGGTAGAACCCCGATTCCGCGATCAGATCAGATGTCTCGTCCTCAAGGATCGCAGGGCGAAGGCGCTCGACGAAGCGCTCTCACCGGCCGACCGGATCGCCTTCAACGACTTCCTCGCCTCCGTCGTCGCGGTGCTCGTCGCGCCGCGCCTCGGCGACCGGTGCGGGATCGAGCGGCTCGCGGCCTTCAGCGACGAGGTCGCCGACAGCCACCGCGAACAGGGGCGACCGGTCAACGAGTTCGTGGTGGAGGAGATCCTCCGCCAGGTCCACGGAATGACGCCGCTGTTCCGGACGACCCCCGCCCCTCCCCCGGCGGTTTCGGCGGCGGGTGCGGCGATCGTGCGGCACCTGAACAACACCGACCCCGGCATCGCGTCGGACATCGACCGGATCCTCGACACGGCCGTCGACGTGCACCGGCGCCGTACCCGTACATGACCACCCCGGTGGGGCCGTAGATGAGGCCCATGCTGAGCAGCGCGCCGCTCAGCGCGACCGAAATGAACACGTAGTACCTGGTGTCGAGCAGGGGGAGGAGGACCGCGCCCACACGACGCCGAACGCCGCGCCCGCGATCAGGGTGGGCGCCAGCATGCCGTTCTTCGGGATGTCCAGCGTTCCGGTGGTGTACGTCGTGCAGTACGTGGCCGCCGTATAGAACATCACGTACACGACGGTGATCATGCCGGCGCCGAGCAGCGTCTCCAGCGGTGCCGGCGGAACGCCTCGATCAGCGGGGTCCTCGACGTCTCCCGCCGCTCCATCGGGGGGGGGCGGTGGCACCAGGCGGGTGCTCCGTCGCAGGTCACGGAGTTGTCGAAGTGTTGGGCCAGCGGTCGCCGGGGCGACATTCCTCGCACTGGCGGCCTTCCTAGCGTGCGAGCATCCACTTCTTCCGCTTGGAGCACGCATGTACACATCCCCTGACGACAGCCGCGCCAACGCCCTTGGGCGGAGCCTGTCGGCAGAGGCCGCCGCGCACTCGGCCGACTGCGGCTGTCCGCGCACCGCGGACCTCGACGGCGAAGGGCTCGCGGCCAAGAGCCGACGCACCTTCCTGCGCGGCGCAGGTGTGCTGGGCGCCGGGGCGGCCGCGACCGCGACCGGGCTGCTGTCCGCCACATCGGCGCGCGCCTCGGACAAGGACGCGTACGGGTCGTACGACTCCGCTTCGCACGATGACAGGAAGAACGGCCGAGGTCCGCGCGGCAAATGGAGCCCGGACCCGGAAAACCCGCGCTTCACCTTCGTCGTCATGCCGGACACGCAGTACATGTTCGACATCGACCGGATCCACCCGGCCCCGATGGAGGCGTCCTTCCGCTACGTGCTCGACCCGGCCGGGCGGGCCGGCGGGAGGGACGAGAACATCGTCTTCCTCGCGCACCTCGGCGACGTGACCAACAACGGTCGCGCCGAGGAGTACGCCGCCGTGACCAAGGTGTTCGACATGCTCGACGACGCGGGCGCCGCGTACGGTGTGCTGGCCGGCAACCACGACGTGGGCGGGGACGACCGTCGCGGCCCGACGCCGTACCTGGACACCTTCAGCCCGGCCCGGGCGAAGAAGTCGCCCGCGTACCACTCGTCCAGCCCGGACGGCTACAACACCAGCCACATCTTCCGTGCCGGCGGCCGTCGTTGGATGGTTCTTGCCCTCGACTGGCGCATGTCCGCGGAGGGGTTCGCCTGGGCCAACGCGGTCATCAAGGAGAACCCGACCCTGCCGGTGATCGTGACGACCCACGAGATCGTCGGCTCGTACGACGACGGATCAGCCGAACTCTCCGCGTACGGGCAGCAGATGTGGGACGGGCTGATCAAGGACAACGACCAGATCTTCCTCACCCTGAACGGCCACTACTGGCCGCCCGGCTCCACCGTGAAGAAGAACAGCGCCGGCAACGACGTGCACCTGCACATCACCAACTACCAGGACCGCTACTACGGTGGCTCCGGCATGCTGCGCTCCTACCGCTTCGACCTCAACCGGGGCACGATCGACATCGCGACGTTCTCGCCGTGGATGCGTGAGCTCGCGGCCCGGAACGAGTTGAACGCGGCGGCGGCCAAGGAGATCGAGCTGACCTCCCCGGTCGACTACTTCTCCATGGAAATCGACTTCGACAAGCGCTTCGCCGGTTTCGCCCCCGTCGCGGAGCGAGGTCCCCGGGCCGCCCGACGGATGCTGGTTCCCGGCACCCTCGCGTACTGGCGGTTCGACGGCACCGGCGCCGAGGGCCGCAGCCTGCCCGCCGGTACGGTCGTCCAGGACCAGGCCGGCAACGGCAACGACCTCGTCCTCCGACAGGTCCCGGGCGCCGCGGCGAACGCGCTGACCTGGACCGGCGACCACCACCCCGACCAGCCCGGACACGGCGGCCTCGTCTTCGCCGGCCAGGGAAACCCGGTCAGCGGTGCATACCTCCGCACCGTCGACAAGGCACCGATCAACGCGGAGACCTTCCCGCACGGCTACACCATCGAGCTGTTCTTCAAGGTGCCCGCCGACTGGGCCAGCGGACGCAACGGCTGGTCGTCGATGCTCAGCCGTGCCGGCACCGCGGCGGAAGCCGGGAAGAACGGGCCCTCGGCGACCGCGGACGAGCCGGTCATGACGCTGGGACTCAGCGGTTCACTGGAAATCCAGTGGAACGCCTACCCGCTGAACATGGACGGCGCGACCACCGCGTGGAGCCACATACTCCAGCAGCAGGAATGGTGGCACGTCGCCGTCGTCAACGACGGCAAGGTCAGCAAGCTCTACGTGAACGGCTGCGAGGAGGGCCGCAACCCCACATCGAAGGCCGTCGGCCTGGCCTCGCTGCACAAGCCGTTCCTGCTCGGCGGTTACGAGTGGGCGGGGGCCGTCAGCCAGGTCTTCCACGGCACCCTCGGTGACGTACGCCTCGTCGACCGGGCGCTGCGGGTCGACCAGTTCATGAACGCCTGATCCCGCTGGGCGCCCCCGGCCGCGTGCCGGGGGCGCCGCCGGCGAACTCCCGGACTTCGCGGCAAGGATCCGCTCACGATGCGAGAGAAGGCCATCACGTACGCGGTCCGCAGCGGAAAGCGGAAAGGGATCGCTCCTCCCTCTCCTGCGCATGCCGCAACCCGCTCCGGTCCAGCGCCTGACGCGCTTCGGCGGGTGCTTCACGGACGGACCGGAAAGCGCAAGCGTCGGCGGCAGCTCACCCGTCTTCGATCGTGCGCCGCCCTGCGGGCGCCCCTGGGGCACGTTTGTCCAGGCGGGGAGTGGCGTTCCGGCACCCCGCCGTGATCCGGACCGTGTCGGCCGCGAGAGGGCCGACGTCACCCGGCCCGGACCCGGTGGGCAAGCGCGTGCGGCGGAGCCGGTCAGCGGGCGATAGCGGGAGCCTGGCCAGGACGGAGGCGCGCCCCCTCTCCAGCAGCTTCCGAGCCGGCAGCTTGTCCTGCTCCCACAGCTCCCGGACCCGATACGGATGTCGGCGACACGGACCGCGTTGTCCCCCGCACCGGCCCGTGCCGGGTGATCCAGCAGTCCTCGCCCGCCGCTTCCCCGGTCAGTCCGGGGAGGGAGAACCGCCGGCCCTCCTCTGCTTCGGCGTCCCGCCTGCTATGCCGATGCAGGCGGCCGATCCCCGACCTTCCTTCCGGATATGAACGGCACACCAGGAACCGGACGAGCCCCGCAGAGCCCAGGGAGACATTGCTGCCGCCGCGCGTATGCTCTGCCGGCTCCGGCCGTTCCGCTCGGTGGCCAGTTGGGCTTCCGATCCGCTTGGATATCGTCTCCCGCATGGATCAAACCGCGCTGATAGCCGAGCTCGAACAAGCGGCGAAGCACAGCCAGCCGACGGCCGGGATCGTCCGGCGGCTGGCCGAGCCGGGAGCTGCCGCGGCGCCCGGACTCGTCGCTGCGCTCGGCACCGTCACCCGGTCCGCGCTCGGCGGACTACGCGATGCCCTGCGCCTGATCGGCCCGCCGGCGTTCGACATTACGGTGGCGGCCCGTGCCCGTGCCGACAAGGTCCCCGACGGGTGGGAACTGGACCATGTTCTACGCGGGTTCGACGAGCGGTGCATCCCGCAGTACAGGGCGGCGCTGACCCACCCCATGAAGGAGATCCGACTCCAGGCGCTCGGAGGGCTGAAGAATCTCGGTGAGGCCGCCGCAGGCACACTGACCGATGTCATCCCGTTCCTCAACGACGCGGACAGCTACACCCGGTACGCGGCGGAGCAGACCCTCGGAGCGATCGGTACGGGAACCGGCTCCGTACTACGGGACATCCGCCGGGACGGCCCGGCCCACCTGAGGCGGTGCGCGCTCACCGCCCTGGCGATTATCGGGGCCGCTGATCTGCTCGACGAGCGGGACCGCCGCGCCCTGGAACGGCTCATCCGCATCAAGGCGGCCCAGGACACACCCGATTCCCTGCCCGATCATCAGTGGATCGCCGTCCCCGGGGCGACGTACGAAGGACTCTTCGACGCCATGGGGCTCCACGACCGCATCCCCTGCACCCTCTCCATGGGGCTCTCCGCCGCGGAGAACGACGCCGTGGACGTCACGGACCCGGACGGCACGCGGCATACGGCGTACCGGGTGTTCGTCACCCCCGAGCTGGACGGCTGGCGGCTCGTCTACGCGAATACTCCGCTTTCTCCGACGGTCTGGAACTACGCAGACGTCCTCGAACGTCTCAGCGCCGCCTGCGGTCAGGCCCAGTTCTTCTCCCAGGACGAGCACAGCGACTCGATGATCTGGGCGGTCGCCCTCGACGGCGTGCTACGCCGCAGGTACCGGCGCAACGAGCTCCCCGAGTGGGAAGGGGATCCCATGGAGTGGGAGACTCCGCTCGGCGACGACCCCGAGGAGGAGTACGAACCCAACGCCACCAGGGAATGCGACACCAACGCAGCGGCCTGGTCCCTCTCTCTCGTTCCGGAGGAAGTCAACGCCGACACCACCCTGCGCGGCCACGGCTGGCTCGCGATCAGCCGCCCCGACGTCGGCCACACGGCATTCTCCGGCGCGCTGCGTATTTAGCCGCGCCTCAGAAAGGGGCCGTGAACACACGGGCCCGGATCGTCTTCCTCGGCGAATCAGGCGTCTCCCTGCTCCCTCGGATCCGCCGCGCCCACTCCCCCCGAGGTCGGACTCCGCTCCTGCGGCACCGCCTGAACCGGAAGCGCGCGTCGAGGGCCCGTCCGCCGCACCCGGGCGATCGCGCGGTTCCGCCGGGCCGGGTGCCGTACCGGTCCCCGGGTGTCGGCGCACGCCCGTGTGATCGAATGGTCCCGGATCCGAGACCTCGCGAAAGGAGCACCAAGGCATGTCGACGGCCATAACGATGCCCGACAACTGGCGTCCTTTGTTCAGCAGTTGGGACGAGATCAGGCACGGCTACCACGCAGGGGACAAGGACGAGACGGTGCGTGGCTGCGCCCGCCGGCTCGATACGACGGCGCCGGGGCCGGAAGGCGATCCCGTGCTGTTCTGGACGCTGGGCCTGCTGACGCTCGCTCCCTACATGGCCTTCGGCACCCCCGGTCCGGGAGTCGAGGACGAGGTCGTCGCCGTACTGAGCCGGGTCGTGCGGCGTGACGACGGCAGGATGTGCGCGCACGGGTGGCATCCGTACGAGGCCGACGTGGACGATGTGATCGAGCGCCTTCCCGTCTACCTGGAGGTGCTGAGCTCCCCGGTGGACCAGGCCCTCGACGACCCGCTTCCCGAGGATCTGCTTCCGGAGGACCACGATGAACTCGACGAGGAGGCCGAACCCGCGAACCTCTCCGGGCCCGAGATCCTCGCCCGCTGGCAGTGCCCGCGTACCGCCCCGGGATTCGCCCGCGCGGTCCTCGGCTACCTGGGCGCACCCGTCCGCTGAGGGCGACGACTCCTCGGGGCGGAGCTGTTGAGCCGCCGCTTGCCCCGGCCCGCCGAGCTGCCCACGACCACCTTCAGGATGGGCACGTATCGCTGTACCTCACTGACGACGTTCGGGCATACGCCGATACGAATCCGTCAGCATGCCGCATGGTTGGCTGATCGGTTGGGCCGTCACTGGGGAACTGAGTGCTGTTCCTCCGCGGCGGGTGAGTTCGCCTTCGCGGCGGCAGCGAGAACCTGGGTGCGCCTGGTGCGGGCGTCGGTCATGGCCGAGTCCTTCGGTGGCGGTCAAGATCGAGAGTGAGAGGGACGGGGCAGGTGGGTTCGGCGCCGCAGCCGGCGCCCCGGACCATCCGGCCGGGCTTGGATCGGAGGATGTCCAGCAGTTCCGTGAGGGTCGCGTGCTCGGCTCGCCGCTGCAGGAGCCAGACGTTGTCCCCGGGCATCGGTCGGCCGTACCGCTCCTGGAACACGGTGGTGCTGCGGTTGATCAGAGCGGCGGTTTCAGCCGGTTGCCGTTCCAGAGCCGGCTGGTGGGAGGCATCGGTGACGAAGACCGAGCAGGTCAGGCAGGCGTTTCGCTTGTCGCAGGCCTGCAGGGGCGGCAGCGGACACCAGCCGTGGGGCAGGAACCGATCGGCCCGGTTGAACAAGTGGAGGCTGTCGTGGTCGTCGCGGTAGAAGACCACGTGGGTGCCGTCCGCACGGAGCTTCGCAGTGGCCGGGAACACCTGCTCGGCGTGCTCCTGGGGGCCTGCTCGCAGGGGGGCGCTGCGAGCGGGCCGCGGTTCTACAGGTCCGGGTGCTCACCCGGTTCGGAGAGCCGACGGATCTCCGTCGGCGACAACAGGCCGGCGTAGGTGCGCACTTCGTCCACGTCGCCGTCGAGGTGGTGGGACCCGCCCTGTCCGTCGCCGTCCCGGCCGACCTGGAGCGCTCGGTAGGCGTTCCAGGCGTCGGTCGCGGAGTACGGGGCGCTGTCGGCGAGGGTGCCGTCGACGAAGAGGCGGACCTGGCCGGCCTTGCTGTCGTACTGCACCGCGAGGTGGTGCGTGCCCTCGCTGTAGGGGGCGGTCAACGTGGTCGCCGCTGCGTCGGCGGTGTCGGCGTGGGCGAAGACGGCTTCCCAGGTGGTGTCGCTTCCCCGGTAGCGCAGGGTGAAGGCGTCGGCCTCGTCGCCGCCCTGGGCCAGAATCGCCATGTCCTGTTCGGGCAGCCACTGGTGCAGCCGTACCTGGGCCGTGACGGTGTAGCTCCGGTCGGTGTCGACCTGGTGGCCGTCGCTGTCGAGGTGATCACCCTCGCCGTCGAGCGAGATACTGCCCTCGCCGGTCAGTGGGTCGGTCGTGTCCAGGTGGGCGTCGCCGGAGAGGATGAGGCTCTGGCTTCCGCCGGCCTCCGGCGTGTCGGTGTACGACTCGTCGGTGCGCACGGTGTTCATCGCCCAGTACCCGGTGCGCTGCGGTGTGCGGTGGCCGATGTCGGCGATCTCGTCGGGCAGCACGATCCGGTCCCAGACGCGGACATCGGCGATGTCTCCGTGCCAGGCGCCGGTCCAGTGGGCGCCGTCGTCCTCCAGTTCGCGCCCGATCTGCAGGTATCCCTGAGTGGTGCCGTCGGGGACGGCGGCATCGCCGGACGCGGCGAGGGAGCCGTCGACGTAGAGCTGCGCGGTCCCGGTCACCGGGTTGTAGACGCCGGTGAGGTGGGACCAGTCGCCCGGCGTCGGGGAGCCGCCTGTGATGCGGGTCGCCCCGTCCGTCCCGGGGAGGGAGAAGGTGAAGGAGAGCTGTCCGTCCTCGCCGGAGGCCGTGCCGAGGGTGAAGTTGGAGGGTGCCAGGAAGCCGGTCTGGCTGACCGCCGTCATGCCCCGGTCGATGTCCTCGGGACGGACCCACGCGCTGACGGCGAAGGTCTTGGTGGAGTCCGCGGCCGTGGTCTCGGCCACAAGACCGGCGCCGTAGGAGCCGTCGAATGCGGCGGCACCCACGGCGGTCGTACCGCTCGGGCCCTCGGCACCGAAGGTGACGCCCGCCTTCACCCAGGCCGGTGTCCCGCCGGCAGCCGCTTCGGCGGTCATGGAGCCCACTGGGTCGTCCAGCTTCCACCGGGCCACGTCACCCGCGGGCGATCCGACCCGGATGGTGTACCGGGTGGGCTCGCTGACATTCCCCGCCCCGTCGACCGACTGGACCTCCAGGGTCGTCACTCCCGGGGAGGGCGGCGTCAGCCGCACGGTCACCGGTCCGCCGGGCTCGTCCGGTCGCGCGGTGGCCGGGGCCGCCCCCACGCCGAAGGCGTAGCGATATGCGGTGACGTCGGGAGAGGACGAGGCGAAGGTGAAGGCCGGGTAGCGCCCCACGGCGTCCACCCACTCGTCGCTGCCGAGCGGTATGTCCGGCGAGGTGACCTGAGGCGCGGCCGGTGCGTGGACGTCCTTGACGTACTGGCACCGGCCCTGGTGCAGCGAGTCGCTCCAGGGGCCGTAGCCATCGGCGTCCTTGGCCCGTACCCGCCAGCTGACCGGCCCCTCCGGGACCGTGTCCGGGACCGTCCAGGAGAACGACGACCCGCCGGCCTTGGACGTGGTGACGGCCCGCAGACGACTCGGTGATGTGGAGCCCTCGGTGGTCCAGGTGACCTCGAACTGTGCGCTGACCGGATCGCCGTCGGGGTCGTTCAGTACGGCCCGGAGGGCGGGTGAGACCCGCACCGCGGTCGGCGTGACCGCATCGCAGGGCCGGTCCCCCGTGGTCAGTTGGTCGAGGGAAGGCAGCGCCGGTCTCTGCCCGGACAGTGCGAAGGCGGGCAGCGAGGTGCCCATGGCCATCCCCGCGGCGAGTACGACGGTCAGTGCGCGAAACGTGGTTCTTGGCAAGATACGACTCCCGGTCGGTCGGCACGGGGACCCGCGTCGTGGCATGGCCGAAGCGGGCGGCCCGCCCTCCGGTCCGTCCCCCCTCGCAGGTGAAGCACTGTCACCAGCACCCCCTCTGCCCCGTCGTGACCTTATCGGTGAGGTGTGACAGCCGCTCCGATGTGCTGGCAGACGGACCAAGGGCCGACGCACGGCGGAAGGCCGCCCCGTGACGTGGAACTCGTTCCCCCTCGCGTCGATGAACTCGCCGGGCGCCCGGCCACGTTGGGTGACCTCCCACCGCACCCTGTTCCGCGTCTCCTTCCGCGCCGCGGGCGGCCCATCACCGGCGAGACCGCACCGGCGGGCCTCCGCCGCGGTCGGACATCCCAGGCGCGGGACTCGGCCGTGTGTCAGTCGGCCTGGTCCTGCCAGAAGGCCCACTGTGCGGAGCGGTCCTCTCCGCGAGGTCGAGGCGGATCGCGACGAGGCCGGAGTCGGCAAGCGCGCCGGGGGGACCGGGGCGCAGTACGCGGAACTCATTGCCCGCCGGATCGGCCGGTACATCCCAAGGGACCTCCCCCTGACCGATGCCGGCCCGTGGGGCACGGAGCGCGGGCAAGCGCGCCACCTCGGTCTCCCCGTACGTTCCTCCGGCAGGGGCGAGGTGGGTCGGTTCTTCTGCGCCGTCTTCGGGTGGGTGGTCGGCATGAACCGCAGGTGCAGGCCGTCCGTACGGCGTGCGAGCCGGAAGCCGAACCGTTCGGGTGTCGCCGACGCTGTCGAGACGGCCGTGGGCGCGGCCGTCGGGTGGCCCGGCTGGGGGTTCCGGCGGCATCGCTGTGTGCAGCGGCGGAGTCTGGTCAGCCGGGGAAAGAGAAGTAGAGCGTCTCGCTGTAGAAGGATGCGAAGTGGCTCTGCCAGTCGGCCCGGAGTGAGGTCAGCCAGTCGTCGTTCCGGCCGGCGATCGCCGCCTCGGCCTTGGTCACGTTGTGGGGGATTTCCTCGGAGACCAGGCGTTGCACGCTCGCCGCCGAATCGTCTCCCTCCATCGAAATGATCTCCCCGGTCTCGAGGATGAAGTACTTCGCCTGCTGCTTCTCGAGGTGGGCCGTGGTCCTGGCCACGCACTCGGCGAACGCGGCATCGTCCTCCAGGCCCTTGCCGACCGCGTGCAGGAGGTCGCGGAGCAGGTTCGCCCCGTCGGCGTAGTCGGCGGCGATGCCGATGGGAGGGCTCCAGATCATGGACGGGACGATCGTCGTTCCGCGCCCCACCATAAGCTTGTGCGCGAGCGGAATGTCCCAGTTGTGCTCGGATATGCATCGGATTTTTTTGGGGAGCTCCGCCTCGTCCGGCATCGAGTCTGCGGCGTAGAGATACGAACGATTTGCCATGGTGGCGACGCTAGCAGCAGGGACCGACAACGCCGGGCCAGGCACCCGTCGGCAGGGGTTCAGCCGATCGGGAAGGGGGCTCCGGGGTCGGTGCCGCCGAAACGTGCCGGGGCACGCGCCCCCGCTTCCGCGGTGCGAGGGACCGGCCGATGCGGGTCACGATCAGGCGGCCCGCCACGGCGGTGCGGGCTGGGTCGCCCGCCCGCGTCCTCGGGTGTGTGGCGCACCCGCTCGCCCTCGGCCGGTACCTGTGCACTCGCCGCCTCGCACCACAGTGCACCGCATGCCCGCATCCCCGCATGCTGGAACAAGGGCCGCCCGTCCTGGCGGTTTCCGGGATACCCGACGCCGGCGTACCGGCGAACAACCCGCCGGCCTGTTACGAGGTGGGGTCAGGGGTTCCGTTCGTGGAGCGGCGGCGCTGTTTGAGTTCGGCTTCGTGGAGGTGGTCACGGCCCTGGGCGAGGTCGTGGACCAAGCGGTGTTCGAGGCCGGCGAAGGGGCGGTAGTAGGTGCGGTTGTACGCCTCGATGATCTGGAAGGTCCAGTGGCCGGGGATGACGTTGCGACCGAGGACCTCCCGCTCGACCAGATCGGCTTCCGCACCGTGGCCGGCTTCCCGCAGCAGGCGTACCGCGTCGCCGACCTGGAAGTCGGCGGTGCCCGTCAGTTGGTGGAACTCATAGAGCGCGCCCCGGGCCCGCTCCGTCGTCTCCAGCGCCTTCGAAAGCGCCCCCAGCGCCCCCACCGTCTTGTCGCTCATTCCCTCGGGACGCTGATGCGCGGCGTCCGGAACGTCCTGGTTTTCTTCGCTCACGCCGACATCCTTCCCCGCAACTCTCCGCTTCCTACCAGCCGGGCAGGCACACGGGGACCGACCGGACCATCAGGCGTGGCCGGGGAGGGAGATCCGGCAACCATCGGCTTCAGCCGGTGCCGGGTGGGCTGATCAGCAGGCCGGTGCGGGTGCGGGCCTCCACCGTGGTGGTGGCGGGGTTCCGTACGACGAGTGTGCGGGTGGAGGAGGTTTTTCCGCCTGCGGTCAGGCTGGTGACACCCCGTGAGCCCGCGGCGAGCAAGTAGCGGTTTCCGTCTCCGTCGCGGTAGATCATCGATGCCACGAGGTGCTGGCCGAAACGCGAGCAGTCGGCGGTGTTACGAGCGGCACCTGCCTCGAGCGGCCGGCCGCCATCGGGCCGCATCCCGATGATGATCCGGCCGGGGCCCTGCCACGTGTCGGCTCGCATGCAGCTCCACGTACCCCTGCCGCCGCCGGGAAGCTGTTGGCCGGCGAAGTCCCAGGTGTTCACCGCCCGGACACCGGATTCCAGTTGTGGCAGATCGCAGGAGGTCTTGGACCACGCCAGAAGAGCGGCTGAGCCGGTGGCCTCGACGGGGCGTACGCCCGGGCGCTTCCTGTCCCCTCCGCCCGGAAGAGGCTGGTAGGTGAGGTGGGCGGGGGAAAGCGCGCCGAGGTCGGTGAGCAGGAAGCGGTGGTTCTCCACGATCTTCGCCGACGAGCGCAACTGCAGGGCGGGCCACGTACCGCACCCCTTCTTCGGCGGGATGGGAACGGACTGGGTCACTCCCCCGGCGACCCGCAGCGGCTTGGGGAGGTGGTCGGGGGCACGTAGGTCACGCAGACCGATTTCGGAGATCCAGGGAGCGAGCAGGTACCGAGCCGAGGAGGACCCCCGCAGAAGTGTGAGCGCCGAGCCGTCAGTGACGTTGGAACCGTCGGCGAGAGCGATGTCCAGTGTCACCTCCGTGCCACCGGTTCGCGTGGGCTCGGTGTAACGAATGATGCGCTCCCCGTCATGGAAGACGACGATCCTGTACTTCTGCATCTCCCCCGCGTACAGCAGTCGGGGGGAGCGTGCCGGTCCCTCAGCCGTCGCACCGGGAGCGATCGTGCGCCGCACGGAGGGGGCGGGGTGGTCCCACACACGCAGCGCACGTGAGAGCAGGCCGTCGTCGCCGACCAGGTCTCCGCGGGCCGGCCAGGCCGTCAAATCGACGCGGGACGTGTCCGCCCAGGTGTCCGCGTCGCCGCGGATCAGGTGACGGGGATCGAGGGCCACAGAGGCGGCGGGCCGCCCTGCGGCCGGATTCGCCGGCGTGGAGGGAGCCGGGCGCAGCAGCTGCGCTGCGAGTACCGCGCATCCGGTGAGCACGGCCATGGCGCCCGCGACGGCCACCAGGCGACCGTTGCGTCGCCGGCGCAGAAGATCGTCCGGCGTTGTCTGCACTACGCAAGGGTCGAACTCGCTCGATTCGAGGGCACGTTCACCACCGGGCCCCAGCCGCTCGCGCAAGAGGCGAGCGGTTCGCGCTGCTGCCGGATCGCCTGTGACGCGACCGGCCTCGGCCTCGGACATCCCTTCCAGGACCAGCAGTGCGTACGACGCCCTGGTGGGGGGTGTCATCGCGGCCAGGCGCCGATCGAGATCGAGTTCGGCCACTCCGCCGGCGCGTGGAAACAGGCGCAGACCGACCACGGTGGGCACGCCGTGCAGCGTGCCCGCCCTGAGTGCCGAGCGAATGACATGGGCCCGCAGCCAGCCGTAGATGTCTCCGGCGGCTCCGACGCGAACACGGCGTGCCAGGCGCGGCAGCGCTCGCTGCACGATGCGATGCGCGTCAAGGACGCGGCGGTGACGGCCCCGGTCACCCGACAGCGTGAGATAGGCGAGACGCACCAGACGCGAGTAGTGCTCGATGAGCACCGCCTCCACGCTGTCGAGGGACACGGCCTCCTCGGAGGGCCCGGGGCCGCCTCGGTCCGGGACGTCCAGCCGTTTCGGATCGTCTCGCTCGCTCATACCCCATGGAACGAGCGAATCCTTGACCGGACACGCCCGTGACACGGTAATCGGCGGTCGCGTGTCACCAGCAGTGAGGTCCAGGCATGGGCCGCCTCACTGCAGACGGACGGGCGTCCGGCCCTCGGCGCCGAACCGTGTGCGCCCGGCCTGTGCGACGACTCCCCATCCGGGCCACAGCCTTCTTCCGGGGGCGCTTCGCCGAGGAGAGCTACGTCCACGCCATCTGCCGCGGCCGGCTGCGCAAGCCCCGGGGGTGACCGGGCGAGCCGGCCACCCCGGGGGGACTCGTCAGTCGCGCGCTCCCCCCTGCCGGGGTGCCACGGCCATCGAGTTCGCGGCCCCTTGATGACGAACTGGGAACCGGGCTCGACCAAAATGTCGCCCTCTGCGGAGTTGGCGATGGTCACCTCGCTCAGGTTCGCGCTGCCGCGCGCCCCGCCCATGGCCAGGATTCCGGAGCCATTGACCGACTTGTCGATGGTCACGTCCGAAAGACCTGGAGACAGGGACGTCCTGGCGTTTCTCCCCGACCACTGCGAGGAAGGCGGCGGCACACCGGCTCGGGTCCGCACCGGTGAAGGCCCGGGCGACGACGTCGTCCTGGAGCGGTCCGCGGAAGGGCCGACGGGACCATGGGCCGAGGCTGGGGAGGGCCTCCCGCAGATCGTGCCTCTGCTCGCACCGGACGCGCCGCCGGCGGATGAGCAGCACTACCAACTGTGCCCCGCGTTGCCGCCCAGCACCGTACCCCGGCCCCGTGGCACCGCACGTCCCGCGCCGGGGGCTCCTGCGGGCACCGGGTTGCCGGGCAGTACCGCACGTCGACACCGCTCTCGCGGTGGGCATCACCGAACTGCTCCGGGGCCTGGAAGACCGACAACGGGTCCAGCGTGGTGATCATGGACGGTGCTACCGATAGGAACCCCGCGACGTTGCCGTTGGGCAGCAGCGGCCGGTTGCCGAGTGCCGACTTCGACTCCGGGTCGGCGCCCTCGGCCTGCGGCGGGAAGCTCCTCCACCTCGATCTTCAGCTTCTCGTCCACCGGTGTCCGGGCCGCAAGCAGCCTCGGCACGTCGGTCCATGCCTCGCCGGGCTCGCTTCGACCGTGAAGGGCGGCGCTTCGCGGTGCTCGTAGGTACCGTGGCGTCAACCTGCCGCCCTGGAAGATGCTGATGCCCGCCGAGGCCGGCAGTAGCATCGGAACTCATAAGGAGATGGTCTCCGTTTCACGGGCGGGGACAGCGGCTCTCCGCATGGCCAATGAGAGGTGCAACGGCATGGGTGATGCAGCCACCGGCGGACGCCGGCAGCGGACGGACAAGCAGCGCAACCGCACGCACATCCTTGAGGTCGCCCAGGAGTTCTTCGCCGAGCAGGGCATCACCGGCTCCATGGACGCCATCGCCAAGCGGGCCGGTGTCGGCCCGGGCACGCTCTACCGGCACTTTCCCAACCGGGAGGCGCTGCTGGCCGCCTTGCTGCAGGCCCGCGACGAAGAGCTGGAGGCACGTCGCGTCGCCATCCAGCACGAGGTGACCGATTCCCGCGCCGCGCTCGCCCAGTGGCTTCAGGCGGTGGGCGAATGGGTGACCGCCTTCGACGGCCTGCCCGACCCCCTGCGGGCCGCGCTGACCGAAGGCACGTCCCCTCTGGCCCTCACTTGTCAGGGCTTCGTCACGACCACCGAGGATTTCCTCCGCGCGGCCCAGCGTGAGGGCAGTGCGCATTCCTGGGTGCGGGGGCGCGACCTGTTCCTCAGCACGCTGGCCGCCGCCTGGGCACGCGGTGCCGCCATGGCCGACGAGTCGTCGCCCGACGCGCTCGTCTCCCTCATGCGCAGCGGGTGGGAGGTTCCCACGAGGAGCACGGCTTCCGGGAGCGGCGAAGGGTAACCACACGCCTCGGGCCCCGGCGTCGGTCGACGTCGAGGCCCGAGGCGCGCAGACAGGACACAGGGTGACGGCGCCGCCGCACACGTGCTGTCAAAAGGTTCGCGCGGCCACCTTCACCCGCCGGGCCGTCCGCAGCGCGTCGCGCAGCTTGTCGGCGGGCAGGGGTGCCGCGGGAGCCTGGAGCATGCTCTCGGCCGGGGTCTCGGGATCTGCCAGGTAGATACGGGTGTAGGCGCCGGCCTCGGGCTCGAAACGCCAGCTTTCGTCCAGGGTTCCGGCATCCACCGTGTCGAAGCCGAGCCGGCCGATCAGTTCTGCCGCCCGGGTCTTCGCGTCGGGGTCGTCGCCGGCGATGGGCAGGGCGCTGCGGTCCGGGGCCCCGGTGGGCCGGGCCAGCTGGGGGATGTGGTGGGCCAGGATGTTGTTGAACGCCTTGACCAGCAGCGCACCGGGCAGAAGCCGCTGTTCCAGCTCGGCCGTGGTCACCTCTTCGGAGTCGAGTTCAGTGATCCGCCCGTCGCGGTACGGGTAGTAGTTGCCGGTGTCCAGCACGGTCCTGCCCGCCAGGAGCCCGGCTGACAGGTCGCGGTACGCGGTCAGGGGGATGCTGAGCACGGTCGCCTCCCCGGCTCGGGCGGCCTCCTCGACGGTCCCTGCCGTGGCGCGCGGCCCCAGTTCCTCGATGAGGTCCGTAAGGCTCCGAGGACCGCGTGAGTTGGCGATCACCACGTCGATGTCCGCAGCCACCGCCAGCCGTGCGACCGCGGACCCGATGTTGCCGCTTCCGATGATTCCCAGCGCCGGCATCGTTACTCCTTGCTTCCTTGAGGTGCACCCGAACCAAGCGGTCCGGGCAGGTTTCGGTGATCATCACCTGCAGTGCCGGGCGGAGCAGGGCGGACACGCCTGCTGCGCCGAGGCGCCGGATCGCGGCGACGCGCTGGTGGACATCACCGGTCCGCCGTTTCCGTGACGCGCGGGTCGACGCCGTACTGCTCGCGGGCATGGAGGTGGTCACGCAGGGTGAGGCCCTCGTAGTCGAGGTGGAACAGGCCGCGTTCCTGCAAGAGCGGGACGACCCGGTCGACGAAGGCGTCGACGCCGTCGTGGTACCCGTCGATGGCCAGGGAGAAGCCGTCGCAGGCCCCGGCCTCGAACCACTGCTGCATGTGGTCGGCCACATCGGTGGCGGTGCCGGTCACGACCGGGTGGTAGTCGATGACGCCGTGGGCGAGTACGTCGCGAAGAGTCCAGCCCTCCCGTGCCACCTCCAGGGCACGGGCGGAGCGCGGGTCGTGCGGGCTGGGTACGACATCGGCCAGTTGGTCCGCGGTCAGCGGCTCGTCGATCTGCCCGTAGCCGAGCGGCAGGCCGATCATGGCACCGAGGTAGCGGACGCGTTGACGCAGATCCACGGACTCGTCCAGGAACCGCCGCCGGTCGAGAGCGGCCCGGCGGGAGCCGGCGATGGACGGCATGAAACCGGCGAACATCTTCACCTCGTCCGGGTCCCGCCCGGCGCGCTCGGCGGCATCGCGCAGCGCCTGCCGCTGCGCCTGACCGTCCTCGACGGTGTAGGGGTTGGCGTAGACGCCGTCGGCGTAGCGACCGGCCAGCTCCAGACCGTATCCGCCGCCGCCCGCCTGGAAGATGACCGGCTGGCCCTGCTCGGAGGGCGGAATGGGCAGCGGGCCGCGAGAGGCGACGTGGCGGCCCTGAAGACCGACCGGCTGGATCTTGTCCATGTCGGCGAACCGCTTGCCGTTCACGTCCAGGACCCACGCGTCCTTCTCCCAGCTCCCCCACAGCGCCTGCACGATCTGCACCACCTCGTGGGCCCGCTCGTACTTCTCCGCCCGCGGCGGGACGGTGCGGCCGAAGTTCGCCGCGGCGGCGGGGTCTGATGTGGTGACCGCGTTCCAGCCGGCCCGGCCGTGGCTGATCACGTCCAGCGCCTTGAACTGGCGGGCGAGACTGTAGGGCTCGTTGAAGGTGGTGGAAGCGGTGGAGACCAGCCCGATCCGCTCCGTCTCACGCGCTATGGACGTCATCACCAGCAACGGATCGATCGCGAAATGCGGCACCTGATGATCGAGATCCACATCCAGAACCGGAGTGTCCGCGAAGAACAACAGCTGGATCTTGCCCCGCTCGGCTGCCTGCGCGTACCGCACGAACTGATCCATGTCCGTATAGCTGCGCAGGTTCGCCCCAGGAAGGCGCCACGCCCCGGGTTCGGCGCCGTAACCGCTGGTGAACTGCATGCACAGGAGCATCTGACGGCTTGACACGGCCGGCCCTCCAGACGAGATCAAAACGGAGAGTGTCTCCGATTCACTCGCTCCGACGATACGGAGACCTTCTCCGCATTGTCAAAGGAGGTGGTCCCCCCAAGAAGGGAAGGGAAGCCGAGGTGGGGGAGCCGCAGGCGCGCAGGCCAACGACACCCGATGGACTTGAGTGGCGAGCAGTGAGCGTTTTCAGCGTGGCCACCGATCGGGTGATGGGCCGTGTTGGGTCAACATACGGAACCAACAGGGCTCCCGTGCCGTTGAGGGAGGTTTTCGACGTCTCAACTCAGCAGCACAGGAGCCCTGTTGGTTCCGTATCCTGCCGCACTCGACCTGCCCCACGGCCTTCGGGATATCCGTCGGTACCGCCCACGCCTACGTCACCGGGGTCACCGATCTGCTCGCCAAGCAGGCGCCAGGTCTGCTGAAGACGCTGCGCGTGTACGACCCGGAGTTCGTTCTCCTGGACGGCACGCTCGCCGAGTGCGACCGCGTCGGTGACGGCAGTGCCGACTACTCTTCGAAACACAAACCGCACGGGGTGAACGTGCAGGTCGTCACGGACCCGGCCGGGCAGATTCTGTGGCTGTCGCCAACGCTGCCGGGCCGGACCCACGATCTGACGGCCGCCCGCACCCACAAGATCCTCCGGATCTGCGCGCGCCAGGGGGTCCCGGTCCTCGCCGACATGGCCTACATCGGTGCGGGCGACTGGGTCACCACCGCCAAGCGCCGCCCGCCGGGCGGTGAACTCACACTCACCGAGCGAACCGTGAACCGGGCCCTGTCCGAGGCCCGGGCACCCGTCGAACGAGGCATGGCACGGCTGAAGTCCTGGCAGATCTTCCGCAGATCCCGCATCAGCCCCAACCGTATGAGCGTCATCACCAAAGCTGTCCTCACCCTGGAGAGGCAACGCTGAGAACGCTCATTGGATCAGGTCGGTGTGCGGATGCTCGGGGGAGGCCGGGCAGACGTAGATCTGCATGTTGTCGGTGCTGCCGACTTCGACCTTGGTCGGCTGCGAGGGGCTCTGGCCGCAGCAACGCCCGGCGGCATTGGCGGCGGCCTGGTCTTCGTAAGGTGCCCAGCTGTGTCCCTCACCGCCGTCCCATTCGTAGGAGGCGATGGTCAGCAGCGGGACCATCTGCACATCACAGACAGTGCAGTACCGGGGACTGGGGTCGGTGCGGCCCCACGGAGGCCAGCCGCCTACCTTCCAGCCGGGCGCGTCAGCCAGATGGACGTCATAGAAGTCCCGCGGACAGTCCGCGTGCTCGGAGCCGTCCACGTCGACGTCGGCCGCCTGCCATCTGCCCCAGTCCTCCACCATCAGCTGCATCTGCGGGCTCAGATCGAGGCTGTTGGGGTACTCGGTGATCGCTTCCGGTGCCAGTACGCACGGCTCCGGAAGATAGCCGTCACCGTTCACCTCGTATGGTTCGGGCGGTGTGGCGAGGATGTCGACGACCTCGGCGGCGGACCGCCAGAACAGTGCGGTTGACGGCTTGTGATGCGGATCGTGGTCGTAGGGGCACCACAGAATCTGGAGCAGATCGGCCTGTCCGGGCGGTCGCAACAGGGGTATGTCGCGCAAATGCAGCTGGGCCACGGGCAGCATGGGGACCGGGCAGTCCGCGGGTGGAGGGCCCACGGCGAATCGCTCCGCGAGCATCGCGGCGTTCCGCTCCTTGACCGCCGCCTCCTCGGGCGTTGTCCCACGGCCATGGTGATCACGGTGCCACCGGGCCTGCATGCGTCTCTTGAGCCGCACGGCGGCCGGCGACTGGCGGAACCCGCTGTCCACGTGCAGGTGCGAGGCTTCACAGTGCGGCCACGGCTCTCCAGCCGGCCACAGCAACGGCCCCCCGACCGAGCTGTCCTCGACAGAAGGCGCGCCAGGACGAGGGTGCAGCCGGATCGCAGCACGCGCCAACGGCGCCAGCTCGGGAAAGACCGCGGCCACGTCCACGCGCCGCGGCGGAGTAGTACGTACGAAAACCATGCCGGTGATCCTGCCACCAGCCACTGACAACCCCTGGCCGCCTCAACCAGCTCCAACGCATGCAGCCCCGGCCGCAGCGACAGCAAGCCCGCCTACGTGACAACCAGCGTGTTTCGGCGCAGCGATCACTCGATCAGTGGCCACTCTGAAAAAGCTCAGTGTGCAGCCCTGGGCGCGTGCTCGCCCCGACTCGGCGGAGCGGCAGGAGGAAACCGTTCCGCCCCTGCCGCAGGGCGGGGTCTTCGGAGCCGAGCCGGCGGATCGCTTCCTCGTGGAGTGGGAGCGGGGGCGCCCAGGTCTGCGTTCTCACGCCGGAGCCGTTGCAGGTTGTACCCGGAACGCCCGGCCTGGTGCACCGGCGAGGTTCTCCGCGCGGCAGGGAGACCGGTGCTCGAAGTAGCCGGTGAGCAGGTCCTGGTCGTGGCGGTGGAACGTGGCCCGGCTGATCCCGAGGTGTCGGCCGAGATCATTTTCGCGAACAGCACGGTGGCCTGCTGGGCCGGCATCGGCTTCATCCGTTGGGCCACGTTGTGCAGCCATGACTACCGGGACGGCATCGCGCCACACACGGATCGGCGATCCGGTGCTCCGCTGAGCGCCGCACGGGCCGGCGCCGGCCCGCTGCTGGATCGAGGATCTCGCGCTGCTGTGCGGGCTCCGCCTCCGTCGTTGTTGATCACAGGTTCGACCCGTCACCCCCGACAGGAGGATTCACGCCCACCAAGATGCGGCAGATTCCCACCGCGGACGGCCGGGCCGACGCGTTCGCGTCCTTCCCCGACGGTGGCGGGCGGCACCCAGGGGTGCTGATGTACGCCGACGGCTTCGGGATCCGGCCCATACTGCGGGAGATGGCCCCCGAGCCGGCCGGGCACGGGTACGACGTGCTGGCCCCCATCTCTTCCACCGGCATGGCCCGGCACCGGTGATCGAACTTCCCGAGCACATCGGAGAAGAGGGCCGGTCCGCGGTCTTCGCCCGGTTGATGCCCTTGATCGAGGCGCCCACCCGAGAACGGGTCCTGAGCGACGCCGACGCCTACCTCACGTTCCTCACCGCCCAGCACGAGGTCAGCGCCGGACCGGTTGCGGTGACCGGCTACTGCGTCGGCGGACTCCTGGCGACGCGCACCGCCGCGGCTCACCCCGGCCAGGTGGCCGCCCTCGCCGCATTCCACGGCCCGGTGGGAATCGACGGACCCGACAGCCTCTCCAAGCTCACAGCCGAGGTCCACTTCGGCCACACCGAGAGCGACTTGACGCCCGAGACCCTCGGCGAGCTCAACAAGTCCCTGGACGCGGCGGGTGTCGGCTACACCTCCGAGATCTACCCCGGCACCATCCACGGCTTCACCATGTCCGACACCGACGCCTTCGACCCCGCCGCACTGCGGCTTCACTGGGAGAAAGTTGAGTGGCAGTCATTCCTTCGGGTGGCGGCATCTTGACAGGGAGCCCGCTCCTCGTGGCCGCCCCGGGACGGTGGCGGGCCGGCGGGCAGAGCTGCCCTTCGCGTCGGCGGTGCCCGCCGTGGTGGGGTTGAGCGGGTTTCAGAGGCTGATGACGGCCCAGATGCGCCGGCCGTCCGCTCCCGTCTCCGTGCCACACCCCGTCACAGCGGAGACCGCGGTGACCTGGTGCAGGATGTCGTCGCCACCCGGCTCGTGACCCGCGGCTGCGGGGGTGTGGTGGGACAGGGCGAGGATGCATGCCTGCTGGTCCTGGTCGGACACGTGCACGCTGACGCGTCGGCCGCCGTCGGCCACCGCAGCGTTGACGAGCAAGCCCGTCACGGATTCGATGGCTTCCGCGTCCGGGCGGTATCCCCATTCCGTGAGCTGCTCGGTCACCTTGCGCCGTGCCACACCGGCGGCCCAGGGAGCCGACTCGATCGTCCAGTTCGCCCCGCGCCGGTTACACATACTCACGCCGCGCCGCACCGTACGCGCAAGTCGACCGGGCCCGGCCGGTGTTGTGGCCGGGGCGGCCAGAGTTTCCGGCCGGGGCGGGGAGACGGGCTTCTTCGGCGGGGGCGGGGTCTTCGGTGGGTAGGACGGCGGGGTGGGCTGCTCCGCCTCAGGCGCGGTCATGGATTCTCCCGACGCTCATGGACACGTGCGTGACCAGGGACCAGCGTAGCGTTCCAAGGCATCGTAAGGACCCAGTCGGCCCCTCCCGGACCGCGCTGAAGACGACCCTCGCAGCCGTCCACGCCGAGGCGGCGCCGGTCACCGCACACGCTCCCGCGGCGGGAACGGCGAGACGGCGCACGACCGGCGCTCTTCTCGGTCTCGCCGAGTCGTGCGCCGACCCCGCCTTCATCCACGAGCCCGCCCCGTAGGCGAGGGCTACAGGCCGGACCGGCTCCCCCGCGCCGGAGCCGGGGCGGTCTGCCGGTCACGGCTCAGTAGCGGTGTAGACGCGTACGGGCGTCCGGCTCGGTGGCCATGAGGGCGGTGGCGAGGGCACCCCAGGGCTGGTCGTCCACCCGGGGCACAGGGAATCGAGCCTCCAACAGACCCGGAGCGCTTTACCCTGCCAGGGCCGGAGATCTTCTGTATGGGTCTGGCCGTCGCCCGGTCCGCCTCGTAGAATCCAGGGTCCTGTGCGGCAAACGCCTCGATCAGAGCCCTGACCGTTTATTCCTGTCGGCCTTTCGGTCCAGGAACGCATCCATGCTCCCCTCGTCGGTGTCATGGCTGCCTGGATCACTCCCCCTGAGTGAGCGCTCCGCGAGGTGATCAGTGGAGGTGGGTCGTTGATTAAAGAGACATTCGATGGCGCCAATTCGGCGACGATCAAGTCCGCATTATTCGTGGACTTCGACAACATCTACTTGGGGCTTCGCGATATGGACCCGGAGGCGGCTGAAGCGTTCGCGACCCGTCCAGACAGGTGGATGAGTTGGCTGGAAGGAAAGAGCGATACAGGCGAAGCTACCCAGAGTGGCCCCACTCGCCGCTTCCTCGTGCGGAACGTGTACATCAACCCGGAAGCTTTCGCCAGGTACCGCGCCTTCTTCACGCGCAGTGGATTTCGGTCAATCGACTGCCCGCCCTTGACTTCCCGGGGCAAGAACAGCGCCGACATCTACATGGTGCTCGACATCATGGATGCCCTCGCGGACGAGACCCTGTATGACGAGTTTGTGATCATGTCCGCGGACGCCGATTTCACCCCCGTGCTGCAGAGACTCCGGGCCAAGGATCGGCGGACGACGGTGGTGGCGGCCGGCCTGAGCGCCGCCGCCTTCAGGGCGACATGCGATGTGTTCGTGACGCCTGAGCAACTCGCCGCGGCCTCGCTCAGGCACGAGTTCCACGCGACCAAGGTGACGCTCGACCGCGACGCCGAGCAGGTCGCGCTTGTCCTTCCACAACAAGCGGGCAACGACAAGCGCGAGGCAGTCGTCAAGGAGATCTACCGCGTTGTACGGGCGGCACCCCGTCCGCTCGCCTCAGCTGCCGCGGCACAGGCAGCACTCAACATCGATCCCTCGATGAAGGATTCCGCATGGTACGACGCCGGAAGCTTCAGCGGATTCGTGAAGACTCATTGCAATGATCTTGAATATGTTGCCACGCCACCCGGATACATTCTCGATCCAACGCTGCACTCCTTTGAGGACAAGGGTGGCCGGGCACAGCTTCCACGTCTTCTTGCTCAGGTGAGTGCCCTGACCGATGTGCCGGCATTGCAGCCGGACGCCTATGCCCTGCTGTTCGAGGTCCTCGCCCAGGACTTGCAGAGTTCTGCGTTTCAACTGTACCCGACGTCGAAGAGAATTCGAGACGAAACCGAATTGCGCGGAAACGCCGTAAATCGCAACGCCGTCAACTTCGTACTCAAGGGGCTCATCTATGTGGGAGAGCAGATGACCAAAGGCGTTACAGCAGAGACCCTTGCCGCAGCGTGGGTGGAAAACGTCTACACATTGTGTGCGAACGCACGGATGTCGCTCTCCGAGGAGGACCGGGAATTGATCCGTCGGTGGATCACCGGGGACGAAATCAGCGGAGGCAAGGTGGGGTTGGCAGCCGACGGTCCTGGGGAGACAGCCTCTCAAGCCATCTGACAAGGGAACATCTTCAACGCGGCCACCGATGGGGTGACGGAGGCGACGTGAGAGCAGGAGCTGCAACGGACAGGGCTCCCGTGTCGTTGAGGAAGCTGGTTCGAAGTCTCAACCCATCGGCACTGGAACCCTGTCGGTCACCTCTCCTCCCGCACACCCTGCTCGAGTGGGTCACGATGGTCATCATCACTCGTGAGGGTGACAGGCGGGACAAACTCCCGCCGTACCAACGTGCGATCGTCGCTCTCGCGTACCTGCACCGCCATGCCCCCTCGCACGTCTCGCAGCCGCCTCCGGAATACCCGTGGGCACCGCGCACGCCTGCGTCATGGCCGTTTCAGCCGGCTCGCCGGCCGAGCGCCGGGCCTGCCGGAAATGCCGAGCGAGCACGATCAGGGCTTGATTCCCCCCGACGGGACCCTCGCCATACGGGTCGGCGACGGCCGCGCCGACCATTCCGCCAAACTCACCAGCACGGAATGAGCGTCCGGGTCGTCACCGACCCGTATGGCGGGGTGCTGTGAATCTCGCCCGCCCTGCCGGGCCGCACCCACGACCTGACCGATCGCTTCGGGATGACCAACTGCCCCGTACTGTCGAAGCGGTGGCGCGCCGACAGAAGCAGGACGTAACCTCCTCTTCGATCCAGAGAAGAGGAGTCCTCATGGCGACGCGGGTCGACTTCAATTTCGGTGACGACGGAAGCCAGGAGAGCGTTGTCATCTCCTCCGACCAGCTCGCCCGAGTGGTGCGCGCCGCACTGCAAGACGAGGTGCTGCTGGCGGAGCAGGCCGCGCCTCATGACCTGTGGCGGGACATCGAAGCCGTGACCAGACTGCTGGAGGGCCTGGAGGATTGGCGGGAGAGGGCCATCGTGGCGGTCGACGAAAGCGGCACCGTGGACCGGAGCGCCCTCGGCATCGCCGCGAGCATGGGCGCGGCGAAGCTGTACGACCTGCTGGAACGGCACGGCCGGCCACGCACTCAGACACGGCTGACCCAGGTGGAGGTGTTGGAGAGCCGGGTGATCGGCGAGGACGGAGAGTGGGACACGGCCCGCGTCGTCGCCACCATGAACAGCTACGGATGGGAGACCGACGACAAGCGGGCCCGCGCACTGCTGCGGGCGCTGGCCGAGCAGGAGGTGCTGGAAAAGATTCCGAACCGAGGCGGACGCGCTGTCTACCAGGTCGTCGGCCCTCGGGACTGGCTGTACTGCCTGGACCCGGAGCGCGACACGATCGAGAACGGCCCCTCCACCCCTGCGCGGGTCGCGAGGCTGGCGCGCGAAGACTCCGGTCCGACCGAGTGGTGGCTCGGGAAGCCGCTGAAGCGGATGAGGGACGGCGACCGGCTGTGGATCTACTTCGGCGGGGTCGAAGGAAAGATCGCGGCGATGGCGCATGTGAGGTCGTCGCCGCGACCGGCGCCGATCGGTTCACAAAAGCCGTACGAGGTCGACGCCGAACTGGACCTGAAGGCGACCACGGCTCTGTCCAAGTCGCCGGTACGGCTGGAGGAGATGGATCAGAGGCACCCGCAGGCATGCGGGGAGATGCGGGCGGCGGACGTGAAGCTGGCCGAAGCGCGTGCCAACCTCTGACCACCTCTCCCGCTGGGCGCGCACCGCATCGCCGTGGGTGCTCAGCTCTTGAGGGCTTGCTCGATCCGCTCGAAGTCCTCAGGGCTGAAGTTGCCCCGGCTGATCTGCACGCTCCGGTTTTGTTTCGGCGTCACCACATTCGGATACGACGCCAGCTCCGGCACGGCGATCTTCCAGGTGGCCGCGATGCGCCCGAGGACGATCACCGCGTCACGGGACATGGCGCGGCGCACCAGGTGGAAGGAGAACGACTGGGAGGGCAGCGTATACGGGATCGGCCGCCACGACCGCGAATGGTAGCCGTGGAACTGCACGGCAAGGATCTGCCGGGCGAGTTCGTCGTGACTGTATCCCTGCTTCGTCAGGCCGTTCAGGGTCCGGGACCACCACCGGAGTCCTGGATGGTCCTTGTCGGGGTGCGTCAGGAAGTGGTTGGGGGTCCCGCCGGCGTTCGCGATGTGCTGCAGGGTTCGCTCGGTCACGCCGGGCCGGGCGTAGGCGGCCGGGTCTGCGTCGCTCACGCCCGGGTTGGCCAGCAGCATGACCAGGGGCGCGGTGTGGAGGCCGATGAACGGTTCCGGCGGGAGTGTCAGGTTGAGCCGGTACGGCGCGTCCGAGGCGAGGACTTGGGTGTCGGCGAGGGCTTGCAAGTGCGGCAGGTCTTCGGGGACCGCGTACGGTGCGCTGCTGGTCGTGCGGGTCCACGGATTGAGCACCCGGTCCCCCGCTGTCCGCGTCGTCATGGGGTGCAAGCCTACGAGCATCCTGCAAGCGGACGGACACGCTGGAGCATGGCGGTGGCCAGCTGTGGCTGGGTGGCGAACTCGGTGTCGTCCGGGACACCGCGGTCAGCAGCCGGCGTTCTTCGTCGGCGGCGCAGTCCGCCCCCAGGCAGAGGGCGCGGTCGATCGAGGCGGGTATCGCGGACCGGCGGCCCGCCGGGCGGTGCCCCGCCCGGAAGGTCGTCCGCGTCCGGGGCGGGGCCGTCCCGGCGGTCAGAGGCGGGAGAGCTCGTCGACCAGATCGTCCAGGCCCAGGGAGCCCTGGGAAAGGGCGGCCATGTGCCAGGCTTTCAGGTCGAATGCCTCACCGCGGCGCTCCTTGGCCCTTTCCCGGCCGAGGAGCCAGGCCCGTTCCCCGAGCTTGTAGCCGATCGCTTGCCCCGGCATCGTCAGGTAGCGGGTGAGCTGGCTCTCCACGTAGTGCGCCGGGCGGCTGCTGTGCGCGCCGATGAACTCCTGGGCGAGGTCGGGCGTCCATCGCTCACCCGGATGGAAGGGGGAGCCGTCCGGGATCTCCAGCTCCAGGTGCACGCCGATGTCGACGATCACCCGCAGTGCCCGCATCATCTGCGCGTCCAGATAGCCGAGCCGTTCCTCGGCGTCCGTCAGAAAGCCGAGTTCGTCCATCAGACGCTCGGCGTAGAGGGCCCAGCCCTCGATGTTGGCGCTGACCATGCCGACGGTCGCCTGGTAGCGGGAGAGGTCTCCTGAGACGTGTATCCACTGGGCGAGCTGGAGGTGGTGACCGGGGACACCCTCGTGGTACCAGGTCGACACCAGGTCGTACACCGGGAAACGGGTCTGTCCCATGGTCGGCAGCCAGGTGCGGCCGGGACGCGAGAAGTCCTCGGAGGGAGGGGTGTAGTACGGGCCTCCGCCGCCTCCGGAAGGCGCGATGCGGGACTCCACACGCCGTACCCGGCCGGCGAGTTCGAAATGGGTGCCGTCGAGGGCGGTGATCGCCTGGTCCATCAGTTCCTGGAGCCAGTCGCGGACCTCTTTCTCGCCCTCGATGTACCGGCCGTGCTCGCTCAGCCGGGCCAGGGCGGTCCAGGGGGTGTCCGCGCCGGGGAGGACTCGCTCGGCCTCTGCGCGCATCTCGGCCAGTAGACGGTGGAACTCCGACCAGCCGTAGGCGTACGCCTCGTCGAGGTCGAGGTCGGTGCCGTTGTAGTACCGGGCCCAGCGGGCGTAGCGCTCGCGGCCGACGGTGTCCGGGGCGGCTTGGACGGCGGGTTCGTACTCCTCGCGGATCCAGTCGCGCAGTCCGGCGACGGCGGCGGTGGCGGCGTGGGCCGCCTCGTCCAGCTCGCCGCGCAGCGCGTCGGGACCGCCCGCCGTGAACTCCTCGAACCAGCCGCGCCCTCGGCCGTCGGTGTCGGCCCATTCGTCGAGCTGGCCGGCGAAGGTGGCGGTGGGGCGGGGGGCCGCGTACAGCTCGCGTTCCAGACCGAGGGCGAGGGACTCGCGGTACCCGGCCAGCGCCCGGGGTACGGCCCGCAGGCGCTCGACGACGGCCGCCCAGTCCTCATCGGTCCGGGTCGGCATCGCCGTGAACACATCGCGGACGAAGTGTGGCGGCGTGGCCATGTTGCCCACGGCTCGCAGGTGTTCGCCGGCCTCGTGAACAGCGAGTTCGGCGGTGAGGCGTTCGCGCAACAAGCGGGCGCAGCGGCGCTCGGTCCCGTTGCCGGCGCCGGGCAAGCGCTCAGCCTCGGTGAGGCGCGCGAGGGTCTTCCGCGCGAGGGCCGCGAGGGCGTCGGCGCCGGCCGGCGAGGTGTCGGGCAGGCGGCTGGAGCTCTCCGGTACGCCGAGGAAAGTGCCCGTGATCGGGTCGAGCTCGACAAGGGCCTCGACGTATGCGTCGGCGACTTGACGAGGGAGCGGGTTGTCGATCTGCGTCATGCGGTCATACTCCCGCAGAGGTCAACGCGCGTCATCGGTCGTCCAGGGGCCGAGAGGCCCGCCACCGCAAGGAGCGCGGTCCCCGCTGCGGCCGTCCACCGAAGTTCGACCGGGAGGACTACAAGGCCAGGCACCCCGTTGAGTGCGGCATCCACCGCCTCAAGAGGCACCGGGCCGTTGTCCCCAGGTACGAGGAGCTCGCAGTGCGCTGCAAGGCAACAGTCCTCATCGCCGCGAACAACGACTGGGTGCGACCGGCACCTTCGGTCCCGGCGCTCACTGTGATGCTTCGTATGCCTCGCGGATGGCCGCGGGGATACGGCCGCGTTCATTTACGAGGTAGCCGTTCGCACGAGCCCAGAGACGTACGGGCTCATCCTCCGGACGCGGACCACGTGCAGGGGCCCTGCGAGGCCCCCTCCAGTCACCCGAAGAAACCCCTTCAAGCCGGTCGGCCACATCCTGGAAGAAGGCGAACAACGATATGTACTCGCTGTCTGCAGGAGACGCCCCCTCGCTCCAAGACCCCACCGTTCCGGTGCTCGTATTCACGAACTTCCCGTAGACACCGTCGCGCTCCGAGACGATCGGCACCCACTCCCTGCGCCAGGACGGGAAGTCGGGGTCTCCGGACGGTTCCATTTCCTCCATGGCCATCTTGTGGAGGTAGACACGCTCGACATCCATGAGGCCCAGAAGGAGTCCGCCGCCGGGGATGACTCCGGGGCACCCCAGCGCCACCAGACCCGATCCCGTACGTGGCTGCCGGCCTGCATCGATGTCGTGAGTCAGAAACCACTGCCGCAGCTGATCCGGCAGTTTCAGGCCCATGCGCAGTTCGGCTCGGCAGATGGCCGCCGGACTTCCCCTGCCGCCGAGAGCGGCGAACACATCAGCGGCATGATGCTCAAGCCACCTGGTCACCCGGCTCCACGCCTGCCGTGCGTCTCCTGCCCTCTGACGATCCATGGGCAGACCGTACCCAATGCCACTGACCACGCATGCTCCGGCTGCGCAGGTCGCGACGCACCGCACTTCGGCCCCTTCCGGCACAGGCGCCCGGCCGAGTACTTCCTGGTCGACGAACGCGACAGGTTCCGGCAGCGTCCCGAGCACGATGACCGGCCGCCGTCACAGGTACGGGTCGAGGGCTCCCACGCCGTCCGAGCCGCCGCCCACCTGCACAACCTCGCGCTCGCATCATGACCGGAGAACCGTAACCACAGGCCCTGACCTGCCCGAACACGGCCTTGTGCAACCCCCTTTCAAAGACGTCCCGTAACTGCTGATGGTCACCGGACGGCGAGGCGCAGGTCCCGGATGTACCAGTCGAAGCGTGTGCCGCCCTTGCTGTGCGTCGGCGTGCCGGGGGTGAATCCTGCCCGCTGCGCGACTGCGGCAGATCCGGGATTCTCCGGCTCGACCTGGATGACCACTTCCGTCCCTCCCTCGCTCGCCGCGTACCGGGACGCCAACAGGACCGCGCGGGTGGCCAGGCCACGCCCCCGCCAGGACGGATAGAGGCCGTAGGCTGCGTTCACCTGGCCGGGCGCCAGACCTTCTCCTGCGAACCGCAAGTCGATCGTGCCCGCGAGCACCTCGTCGGCGCCCGTCCGGATGCCGAACGCACGGAGTGGCCCTGCGGTGTCCCACTGCTCCCGGCAGTGCCGGAAGTACGCTTCGATACCCTCGCGCGTGCCGGGGCCGCCGTTGAGCCAGCGAACGAGTAGCTCGTCCTCCCCCGCGAGGTGCGCCTCCACGTCGTCCAGGCGCAGAGGGGACAGAGTGATGATCCCGTCGGACAGCTTCACTTCATGCATCCGGTGATTCTTGACGCCAGAGCCGTGCAGCACCATCGGATTCTGCGCGACATCACACAGAGTTCCCCGGGCACAGGAGATGGTCTCCGTGTGAGTGGTGTGATCACGGCGTCGGAACCGTCCTGAACAGCCCCGTTCTCCGGACTCGGTCCGCGGGCCTTCGGGAAGCTGGTGGCGGCGCCGCGCCGCGCAGGTGCGGACGCGGTCCGCAAGGGCCGGGCGTGGAGCCGTCCGCCGGTGATCTCCCGCGTCATACGGTCCCATCCGGGACAGTGACCGCCTGACAACGCGCGGTCAGCGAACGATCGCGTCCAGGATGAGAGGCGTCTTGGGCATTCCGAGCGAACGGCGCGGCACCGGGAGCGTCCACGCACAGACGAAGGACAACCTCGGGCGCCGTCGGGGACGACTCCGCATCCCGCTCGGCGTCGACGGGCAGGCCCAGGGACCGGTGGGCCGTAGCCGTCGCGGCCGTTATTGCGACCAGGGCCTCGTGGTCGCCCGGGTCGCCCGACAGCACTCCCACGGTTTTCCCACCAGCAGGGTCGGGCACGGCTCGGCACCGGCAGGAATCGCGTCGCGTCGGCACCCCGCACCGGCCGTTGTCTCCTCCCTCTTGGGATTTTTTTCCCTTATGGGCAAACCTTCGTGCTTTCTGCCTCGAACTCAAGGCAGAGAGCGTCCACGTGCGGCTCACCCTGAGCCGGGTTCTACGTGAAATGCACCCTTCCGAGGGAGCCACCATGGTCAAAACTCCGGTCACCGTCCCACGCTCGGCGCCTGAGGGCACCCGTGCCCAGCCCGGACTCCCATCGGAGCAGGCCGCTCGCACCGAAGCGGCGCTCGCCGCGGTGCTGGCCGATGTCATAGGGCGGGAACGCGTGGCGGTCACCAGCCACTTCTCCCGGGATCTGAGTGCCGCCTCCCTGGTGATGGCTCATTTCTGCGTGCGGGTACGGAGGCACACCGGCCTGCCGCAGGTCTCCATACGGGACGTCTACGCGCACAGCACGGTCCGGGAGCCGGCCCTCGCGCTGACGGCCACCACTCCCCCGGCCGCAGCGCCGCCGCACCCGGTTCTCACTCCGTCCACTGCGGCAACCGCTGCTCCTTCGGGCCGCGAGGGGTATGTCCTGTGCGGAGCGATGCAGTCGCTCACCTTCCTGGTCTACTCGTGTCTCATAGCGTTCGCCGGTGTCCGGGGCGCGGTCCGGTACGCCCCCGGCCCACGCGCCCCCACCCTGACCACCACCGCGCACAGCCTGGACATCACGGTGACCGATACCTCGTGCACGCCACCGGCCCCACGCACTCCGGATCCGGCTTGCGGCACCGGGGGCCTGGGCCTTCACCTCATCGATGACATGGGGGCTCGGATATCCACCGAATCCGTGCCCGGAGGAAAGTGCGTGCACGCGGCCTTCGACGACGCATGACGCCGCCATGCGATCCCGCGCCGGTCCACGGCCGCGCGCGGGATCACACGGTCACGCCGGTGGGGTCATGACCCAACGGATGGCCGCGGTCAGGGCATGTCCCGTCGGGGGCACGCACGCTTGTACCGGCCTCGGGAGCCGAGGCAGACCCAACAAGCTCTGGGCCCAGTCCGGGAGGGATACGACCGCGTTCAGAGCGAGAACGGCATAGGGGGCGCGGGCGAGCCACGGTAGAGGCGGGTGCAGCAGGATGAAGTGCGCTGCGGCGCGTGCTTCCCTCGTACTGCGCAGTTCGCTCCGGTAGCCGGCAAGCCGCTCGTCCAGTTCCCTGCGGTTGCCCGGGGGGTCCACCACGCCGAGCGCCTTTCCCACCCTCGCCAGATCGGCTACGTACGCGTCGCAGCCCTCGGCGTCGAGCGGCTCGGCTCCGAAGCACTGGTGGGCACTGAGGAAACTGTCGACTTCAGCGGCGTGCACCCAGCCGAGAAGATGCGGGTCCGATGCCTCGTACGGGGCGTTGTACTCGGTCGTCCCGTGCACTCGGCTGTGGACTTCACGGACCCGCTCGACCGCTTGCCGGGCGTGCTCGGATGTCCCGTACGTGGTGACGGCGAGGAACGTACTTGTTCGCTGCAGCCGCCCCCACGGGTCACCGCGGTAGCCGGAATGTGCGTCCACCGCGGCCATGGCCAACGGGTGCAGCGACTGCAGGAGCAGGGCCCGGAGCCCGCCGATGAACATCGACGCATCGCCGTGGACTCTGCGAATCGGCCGCTCGGGGCCGAACCATCGCGGACCGGGTGTCTGATGGATACGAGCGCGGTTTTCGGGCCCGCCAGGGCCGGCAACCCGCTCGAAGACTGCGCTGCCGAGGCGCTCGCGCACGTGCGGCAGCGCTCGTACGAACGAGGTCATGGGGGCAGTATGCGCCTCCAGGACCACTCTCGCGAGAAAGGGAACGGACCGCTCTCGCGAGAAGGGAAACACCGGATACCGGCTGCGGCGCACAGGGAGGCGGATCGACCGTCGAGGAGAGCGAACCGAACGGGTCCCGCCTGCCGTGGGCGACCAGGTCTCCTGGGTGACGGCTGCGGGATGGCGTCCGCGTAGGACTCTGCCGCCGAGGACGGTCGATTTCAGCTCGCAGTGGCTGATCTCGATCTCCCAGCGTTCTCGGTAGAGCACGTACGGTGGCGGGCGCCTCGTCGGGGTCGAGCAGGCCGGTGACGAGCCGGTGGGTGTGGTGAGTGACTGGGTGCTTACCGCTGCCGTCGGCGGGGGGAGGATGATGCCGGCCTCGATGCCCCGGACGATGACGTCACCTACGCCGGACAGGAACGTGCCGTCGGGCAGACGACGCGAAACCGGCAGCTTGAGCGCTGTGCTGCGGGTCTTGGCGCGGATGAGGAAGGCCGCGCCTGTGGACGCGCCCGTGCTCACGAAGGCGGTGGCGGAGAAGTCCCGGTCTCCCAGAAGCCGCGTCCCGGGCCGTAGCACTCGGCTCGTGCCCGCGGTGGTGCCCGGGTGACGGGCGCAGGTCGGCTCGCCGGTCGAATCGGTGCGGAAGACGGCATCCAGGAGGGTTCGGGTCCCGCAGGCCCCCAGCGGGACCCGACACCGCATCGGCTATCCGGGCCGAACAGCCACGCACGGTCCCGATGCTCATGCCCCATGCGGCGGCGGCGCTGATCAGCATCGAATACGGCACACGGGCTGGGGTCTCCACACCTGTCTCGGCGTGCTCTTCCAGTGCCGAGGCGATCGCCCTGGGGCCAGGCTCATCCGTGTCGGCGAGGCGGACGTGGCCATCGCGGGCGGGACCGAGGCCGCGGTCACACCGATCACCGTCGCCGGCTTCACCCAGGCACGAGCACTCTCGTGGTACACCGTCGACCCCGCATCAGCGTCCCGGCCATTCGCCGCGGACCGCAGCGGATTCGTTCTCAGCGAAGGCACCGCTGTCATGGTCCTCGAAAGCGCCGAGCACGCCGGCGCCCGGGGCGCGCGCGTCCACGCGGTATTCGCCGGCGCCGGCATCGCCGCCGACGCCCACCCCATCACGGCGCCCGCGGCCGACGGCTCGGGCCAGATCGCGGCCCTGCAAAAGACCCTCGCGCAAGGTCTCGGCCGCACCGATGGCGAACTCGGAGGCGACAGCCTTCCTCACGGACCATTCCGCGTCGCGGTCCGGCCGCGCCTCGGCGACCATACGGACAGCTCGTTCGCGCAGCTCAAACAGGTACCGGGAAGAACGTGCCATGACTCGATCCTCCCGAATGACCGAGACCCCACCGAACCCGGAACGGTTCAGTCGTCCTGGGGAGTGCCGAATTCTTCCGCTCCGGGCCCCCAAAGCAGGGCCCCGACCAAAACCCATGTCCGGTCGGGGCCGTTTCCGATAAGGGCATGCCCTCACAACTTGGACATGCTCAGCTTGCCTTGGTCGTCGACAACTTCGACCTTGATCGTTTCCGGCTGGCCGGGGGCCACATAGACATCGCACTCGAACTTGATGCCCTTCTTGGCCTCTATCGCGGTTGGGCAGAACACCCCGTCTCGGGACATGCCCCCCTTCGCCGTCGACCGCGCGGTGGCTGACGCCTGCCGTTCCACTGCTTCCTGGTCCAGTAGTGGCCCTTGCGGGTGGTTTCCCACCACCTTGATGGTTACCACGACAGCGCAGACGGCGATTACAACGGCTGAAAGCCCTACGAGGGCGCGGGTGAACTTCCCTTGTTCGGTCACACCTGGCTTCCTACCGCTCCGGTGTCGGGGTGACAAGTACGGTCCAGCCTCGATCCTGCGTGACGGTCCGCCGTCGGAGTCGGTGGACCGTTTTCGTGAAGTTCCCCTCTGAGCTGGACAGCCTGATACCGGGACGACAGGTCCCGGAGGAAGCAGTCCCAGGCAGTGAGCAAGAAGAGCAAGCGGGCCGCGGTCGCGCTGGTCCACTCGTCGGGGAAGACAGGGACTGAGGTCGCCCGGCAGATGTTGCATCAACCGGTTGAACTCGCCGAATACATCTCACGCGAATACCGCTCCCTCATAAAGGAGTTGGGACTGCGTCAAAGTATGGGCAGAACGGGCTCCTGCTACGACTGCCAGTCCGTTCGTACCGGATCCCGCAAGGATCGGGTAGTCCCGGCCGTGACGGTCCGACTCTTGCTCACGACCGCCCCCGCGGGTGTCCTGGCGTTGATCTGTCGCCCGTCCGGCCGGGCACGCAGCAAGCGCTGCCGCCGGACGGACGTGACCTCATAGGAGCCTCGAGCCAACTCGTCAAAGCGTCCCCGTGACAGTCCTGTCCGTCCGGCCGACGACAGCGTGCACCCACGCCACCGACCGGAAGGAACGCGGTGAACACCAACGAGCAGCACAGGTCCGGGCACGTCGTGATCGGCATCGTCGCCGAGATCGACGTGGACACCGCTACGGAGCCCTTGCCCGGCCTGGCAGGGCACGAACCGGCTCCTCCGGTCGAGGAGTTCACGGCGGCGGTGCAACGAGTGCTCAGTAGTCGGCGTTCATGACCGCGCGCACCTCCTTGAGGGTTGCGTCCGCGATCGCGTTGGCCCGCTCGTTCCCGGCCCGCAGCACCTCCCTGATCAGACGGCGGTCCCGCGCGTAGGCTTGGCGGCGGGCGCGGATGGGCGCGAGGTACTCGTTCACGGATTCGGTGACACGGCGCTTGAGGGCGCCGCCGCCCCCGACGCCGACCTCCTCCGCCACCGTGTGGGGGTCGCTGTCCTCGCACAAGGCGGAAAGCAGGACAAGCGAGGACACCTCGGGGCGCGCGGCGGGGTCATAGGTGATGCGCCGTTCGGCATCCGTCTTGGCGCCGCGGATGAGGCGGGCGGTCTCGTCGGCGTCGATGGACAGGGCGATGGCGTTGTTGCGGCTCTTGCTCATCTTGGTGCCATCGGTGCCGAGCAGCAGAGGTGCCGCGGAGAGCAGCGCCTCGGGCTGCGGGAAGACTGAAGTGTGTTTGCCGTAGCGGTCGTTGAAGCGACGGGCAATGGTGCGGGTGATCTCCAGGTGGGGCAGCTGATCCTGCCCGACGGGAACCAGGCCAGCCTTGCAGAAGAGGATATCTGCGGCCTGGTGGACCGGGTAGGTGAACATCAGACCGCTGACGGCGGCCTGCCGGGAGTGAGCGATCTCGTCCTTGACGGTGGGGTTGCGGTTGAGTTCGGCGACAGAGACGAGGCTCATGAACGGCAGCAGCAGCTGATTGAGCGCCGGCACCGCACTGTGTGCGAAGATCGTGGAGCGCTCCGGGTCGATGCCGATCGCGAGATAGTCCAGGATCAATTCCTCGACGTGTTCCGTGAGGTTCTCGGCCACGTCCCGGTCGGTGAGTACCTGGTAGTCGGCGATCAGCACGAATGTCTCGACGCCGAGGTCCTGGAGTCTGACGCGGTTGTGCAGCGTCCCGAAGTAGTGGCCGAGATGGAGCCGCCCGGTGGGGCGGTCCCCGGTGAGAACCCGGAACTGTCCGGGTTCCTTGAGGATCAGCTTCTCCAACTCGGCGCTGCGGGACTGCGCGGCGGACGTTTCGAGGGCACCAGTGGTGTTCATGTTCTCTCCCGGTCGGTCACGGCCGCCCTCAGGTCGGCGCGCCTTCCGTGGGAAGAACTGACGGGCCGTCCGCAGGACGGCCCGATGCGTGCATGAGTACGGCCGCCTCTAAGTGAGGCGCCACCAGCTCAGACACTGCGGACAATGCATGAATCGACTCTAGCAGGGCCGTTCGGCCCCGAGCAGGGCTTCCATCTGACCGCATCGCCGCTCAGATACCCCGGAAGAGACCGTTGACGCGGCGGACAGCGGACAGAGCCCTCTTCACGCTCTCCGAAAACGGAAGAAGCGAGCGGCCGCGGTCGCTGAGGGGTTGGCCGGTCCGGCGGGGAGGTCCTGGCCGTCGAGCAGCGCCGCGAGCACGCTCGTATCCGCTGCGGGAAAGGCATCTGCTGGGGCGGACGCCCCCTCGCTCCCGCTGCCTGACCGACACCCGAACTCGTCCTCGCCCCCTCACACCATCGAGCGCTGCCTGTGCAGGACGCCATCGAACTTACGGACCACGACCCGGACCTCGGCTTCTCCCACAGGCCGGAGGCAACTGGCGGCCGGGCAGACCCGGTGGACCTTCTCGGCACTAGCCGGCGGCCAGTCGGGTGGTGAGGTCGCGGATCTCGCTGTAGGTCTTGGCCAGCTCGTCGTCCATGCCGAAGCGGTGGAACTCGAGCAGCAGCGCGGTGGCGTGCTTCGCCTCATAGACGAGGGCGCGCCGGCGGGCGCTTTCGGTCCGGCCCACAGGGCCGTAACTTTCCCAGAAGGCATCGCGTCCGGTGCCCGGCTTGCGTAGCGCCAGGTAGATCGGCCAGTCCGCTTCCGGGTCGCCCCACCAGGTCCGGTCGCAGTCGAAAATGCCCGTGATCAATGGTTCCGGCGTGCCTTCGGCCAGCATCGTGTTGCCGACCCAGAGATCGCCGTGCAGCAACCGGGGCTCGGTGATCTCGTCGAGCACGGCGCGGTCACGGACGGCCACGTCGATCAGCCCGGTGACGTCACCCGCATCGAGGCCGGCGTCGGTGAGGTCCGCCGCCGCCCGGGCGAACCAGGTGAACAACGCGTCGCTCCACGAGCCGTGCACCGGGCCGGCGACTCGGCCGAAACCCGGTCCGCGCACGCTGTGCACGGTGCGCGTGATGTCGCCCAGCTGGCGGAAGAACGCACCGCGCAAAGGCTCCGGGTACGTCGTGAGCACATTCTCTGCGGGCACACCGGCCAGGAAGGTCTGGAACAGGTAGTCGCGGCCGATCACCTGGTGAGTGAAGTCGATGGCGAGGGTCCGCGGCAGCAGGGCCGCCACCGGCGCCAGGTGCGGGACGCCGGCGTACTCGTTGCGCATCATCTCCGGATCGGCCTTGGCCTGTCGGGCCGGCGCCGGCGCGACGCGCAGCACCACCGGAGGGCCGCCCCCCAGGTCGATCCTGTAGGTGTTGTTGTAGTAGCCACCCGCGAGTTCAACCGCCGAACGCACAGCCGTGTCCTCGCCGAAGGCAGCGCGGGTCACGGCCTCGATTTCGGCCGCGGTCAGCGGCTGCTGGAATGCTCCGGGTCTCCGGTCGATCGGCTTGTAGTCCATGGTCCGCCGACCTTATCCGCCGGACGGGGCAGGCCGTCGAACACAGCCGCTCGCCCGGGACCGGGAGGGCCGTGATCCAGCGCACTGTGCAGCGCGCCCGGCCCCGGGCTCGGTCACAGAAGCCGTCGGCCTGTCAGACCCCGCGCCTAGGCTGTCGCAGAGATCGATCAAGGAGCGGGACAGTGCGCATAGAGCGTCACCAGGTGAGCCGGGCAGCCGTGTCGGCAGCACGCGAGGACTTCACGAACCGGATCGGGGGCCAGGTCCGGTCCATGTCCAGGGCCGGCCGGATGGCCGTCCACGAATGGCAGTCGATCGCCGACGAGTTCCTCGACTACCTGGGCGCCCTCTCCGTCGAAACACCCGGTCTCGACACCCCGGAGGCCAAGGCGGCCCTCAAGGACGCCTCGGAGGCCGCGGCAGGCGCCGTCGCCTATGCCGCCTACCACCCCCACTGCAGCTTCCAGGTGTTCCTGGAGTACGTGAATTTCGGCATGAGCTACGACCCGGGTGAGGAGGCCCCCGCGGAGAGCGTCACCACCGGGGAGTGGATCGACGCGCTCTGCCTGGCCGTCCTCGGGGACAAGGCCGAGTGGCACGGCGAGGCATTCCACTTCGCCCGGCAGAAGTTCGCCGAGCAGGCGCAGGGCACGCCTGCCGGCGAACTCGCCACCGGATTGACGGCCGTGGTCCTGGACGACACCGGTGACGACGAGGAGTACCCGCCGAGCGCGCAGGCCAGGCTCGCCGCCATCGACGCGGCCCTGGAGCGTGTCCGCACCCGTGCCTCGGAAACCGGCCACCCCCTCCTGGACCGGCCGGACAGCGCGGCGCTCCACGCGTTGCGCGCCCTGGTCGTCGCGGACCGGAAGGCCTTCGATGCCGCGCTCACCGGTCTTCTGGCCGGGCACGCCGCCCTGCAGAGCCCCGTGGTCTCTCCGAGCACTCTGCTCCCGCTGGTCCCCCTCGCTCTCGCCGCGCTCGCGTACCGGACGCTGGGCTGGGCGCCGGCCGTCCGCACCGACTACCTCCCGCACGCGCTGGTCACCGGCTTCGAGACCAGGGGTCCCAGGGTGGGAGGGTTCGGCCGCAACCGGCGGCCGGACGCGGTCGCCGCGCTCGCCGCGGGGCCGCTGGTGGTGGAGCGGCCCGCCTGTGAGCGCGAGGGGATCGAGCGGATCGAGGCCGTGTACGAGGAACACCTCCGGGAAGCGTTCGCCCCCGTAGGCGGAAAGCCCCTTGCCGTCTGGCGTCTCGACAGTGCCCTGGGCGATCAGGAGCGCCTGTTCAAGTGGCGGGCGGGCAACCCCGGTACCGACACGGGCGCCCAACTCGCCACCCTTCGTCTGGCCTCCCGGCTGGGGGCGGCGCTGTTCCGCATCGCGCTGGCGGAGCCGGGCACCGACGCCGAGGTGACCATCGACGGGCGCACACTGCGCTACCCGGCCGAGCGAGGCGAGGAGGCGGATGCCGGAAACTGGCAGAGGGCCGTCGCCTTCGCCCTGATCACCGGCGCACGCGAGGACCTTGCCCCGCTGGTCCTCACCGGCCCCGGCTTCGCCCGCCCGGACGGCTCCGCGTTCACCGCGTACCGCGAGGCCCTCCACTCCTACCTGAAGGGCGCCGACGCCGAAGCGGCCGCGCGGCGGGCGCTGCAGGAGGCCGAGAAGGCCGAGAACCTGGGCTTCGCGATGCCGCCCGCCGTGCTGCTGTCGCAACTCGTGGAGGGGGACGAAGAGAGCTTCAACCTCGCTCTGGCTGACGCCCTCGAAGCCCACCGGGCCTACTACCAGGTCGCCGATCGCGCCGACGATCCCGATGCTTCCGTCAGCCTCGACGCCCTCGCCCTGGCCTGTCACGCCCGCCGCCGTGGCTGGGCCATCCGCGTGGAGACCCCCTATCTGCCGCTGGATCTCCTGCGAGCCGCTGAGCCCTTCCAGTGACCTGGGTCAGGGCTGGGACCCGTCTCCACGTATCCCGGGCGGGGACCGGCCGCATGGCAAGGGCAAGGGCAGGAAGAGCCGGCCGCAGCGGCGGGAGTGTTCGCCGCCTTCTCCGGCAGTCGCTCGTCGCTGCCCTTGTCTGCGTCGTCGTTGTCACACGACCGAGGTGGCTGTCCCCACGGCCCCGCCCCCTCCTCCACGGCCCGCCGCGTCTGCAGCCGCCCGGGCGGAATCCGCAGGTCGGAGGGGAGAACTCTGCGTACGACCCGTAGGCGGACCGAAGGGGTCGTCGCAACACCTCGGTCATCGAGGAGTACTGAGGCGCTGGGCAGGCAACCGCCCGTAGGTGCCGGCCGTCCTGTACTGCATGAAGATCTCATTCCTCATCCACAACGCATACGGGATCGGAGGGACGATCACCACTACGTTCAACTTGGCCCGCGCACTGGCCGATCGGCACGATGTGGAGATCATCTCCGCGCTCAGGAACCGGGAACGGCCGAGCCTCACGCTCGATCCGCGCGTGCGGCTGCGGCCCTTGGTGGATCTGCGGCATGAGAAGAACGACCCGCGGCATCTGGCACCGGCGAAGATCTTCCCTTCGTCCGAGTACCGCTACCGGGAGTACAGTGCGCTCACCGATGAACGCATCGGCGAGGCGCTGGCGTCGCTCGACACCGATGTCGTGGTGGGGACCCGCCCCGGCCTCAATGTCCACCTGGCCCTCCAGGCCCCCGCGCGGGCGGTGCGCATCGGCCAGGAACACCTCACGCTCGACCACCACTCGCCGCGGCTGCGCAACGCGCTGCGCAAGGTCTATCCGCGCCTGGACGCGATCACCCCCGTCACGGAGGCCGACGCCGCCGTCTACCGGCGCAAGATGCGGCTGCCGGGCGTACGTCTGCAAGCACTGCCCAACAGCGTGCCTGCCCCCACGCTCGCGCCGGCGGACGGCCGCGGGCGCATCGTGGTCGCCGCCGGCCGGCTGGCGCCGGTGAAGCGGTTCGACCTGCTGATCGAGGCCTTTGCCGCGGTCGCCGCGGCGCATCCCGACTGGACGTTGCGCATTTATGGCAGGGGCGAGGAGCAGGAGCGGCTGCGAGCGCTCATCGACCGGCTCGGGCTGTACAACAACGTCTTCCTCATGGGTGCGGTGACCCCGATGGAAGCCGAGTGGGTCAAGGGCTCGGTCGCGGCGGTGACGTCCGATTACGAGCCCTTCGGCATGACCATCGTCGAGGCGATGCGCTGCGGGCTGCCGGTCGTGAGCACCGACTGCGCGTACGGCCCCGGCGAGATCATCGTCCCCGGCGAGGACGGCCGGCTGGTTCCCGTCGGGGACCGGGACGCGCTGGCCGGCGCCCTGCTGGACCTCGTGGGCGATGACGAGCTGCGCCGGCGCATGGGACGCAGCGCGCTGGAGAACTCCCGTCGTTACGGCCCCGCCCCCATCGTGGCCCAGGCCGAGCGGCTGTTCGAGGAACTGATGGCGGCCCGGAGGGACGGCCGAGCGGTGGCCGGGACGGACCGCACCCTGGCGAGCAGCGGTTACGCGGCCAGGGACACCATGCTCATCGCGGCCAGCAGTGTCGTGAGGGCCGCACGGAAGGCGCGACGATGAGTGGCGTAAAGGGCGAAGACGTGAACGGGTCGTCGGAGAAGCCGTGGGGAGCGGTGACGGTGCAGGAGGACGGGTCTTTGCTCATGCACGTCCGCCTGCCCCTGCCCGCCTCGGCACGGCCGCGGCTGCTGCTTCAGCTGCGGCCGAAGAAGGGGAAGCCGGAGGAGACCAGCCGCTGCCTCGATCTGGAGGCCGCGGGGCAGGACCAGTGGCGGGCCGTACTGGAGGCGGCCCCGGCTCTGGAGGAAGGCCGCTGGGATGCCTACGTCGTGGGCGCGCCGGGCGGGGATCGCGTGCCGTTGCTGCCCGGTCTGCGTGAACTGCGCACGCTGGTGTCCGGCGGGGGCGGGCTGGGAGTCATGCCGTTGGCGGTCCGGATTCCGTATGCCACCAAGGACGGCCGGCTCGCCGTACGGGCCTGGCGGCGTGCCGCGCACGCGGAGGCCGGGCGGATCGTCCTCGGGGGTGACTCGATGACCGTGACGGCGCGGCTGTTCGGCGCCCGCCCGGGTGAGGGCGCGGTGGTGTCGCTGCACCGGCGCGGGCAGGGTTCCGCGCCGGTGCAGATCGCGCTCCGGGCCGAGGGGGACCAGGACTTCTCGTTCACCGTCGCCTACGAGGAGCTCCTGGCGGAAGCCGGGGGGCCCGCGGCCGGGGAGGCGCCGGTGGTCTGGGACGTGTACGTCCGCCCGGCCACCGGTGCCTCGCGGATCCGGGTCGCCCGCCTCCTGGACGACATCGCGGACCGCAAGGCGGTCTTCGTCTACCCGGCCACCACGCTCGGCGAGGTGTCGGCGCGGCCGTACTACACCCTCGACAACGACCTCTCCGTGGAGATCACGCCGCAGCGCCCACGGTGAACGTCGCAAGCGCACCTGTCCGGACGGGCGTTGACCGACCAGAGCGTGCGGCCCATGCCGCCGGGGAAAGCGCCGGCGGCCGCCGCCCAGAGGCTGGGGGTGAGGGCGGGCAGCGCCACCATCGCGATGGTGCCGATCAGGGGGATGCCGGCGTGTGGCGCAGCAGGTGGTGAGAGCGGTCAGGAATCGAGAAGCCCCGGCACCGGGGCGGCCTCTAACGTGATGTTCATGGAAACCACCACTGCCACCAAGGCCACGGCCTCCCTCTCCTCCGTCACCCTTGAGGTGGCCGACGTCGAGGCGGCCCGCCACTTCTACAGCGCTTTCGGCGTGGACACGTACGTACGGCTGCGGGCCTTTGAGGAGGCGCACGGCGCCGGGTTCCGCGGCTTCACGCTGGCGCTGACCGTGTCCGGCCCGGCCACCGTCGACGGCTTCGTCGCCGCCGCGGTGGAGGCCGGCGCCACGGTCCTGAAGCCGGCCGTCAAGTCGCTGTGGGGGTACGGCGGCGTCGTGCAGGCCCCGGACGGGACGATCTGGAAGATCGCGACCTCGGCCAAGAAGGACACCGGTCCCGCCACCCGCGAGATCGACGAGGTCGTCCTGCTGCTCGGCGTCCAGGACGTGAAGGCCACCAAGCAGTTCTACGCCGGCCGGGGCCTGACCGTCGGCAAGAGCTTCGGCGGGAAGTACGCCGAGTTCGTCCCCGGTGGCTCCGACCCCGTCAAGCTCGCCCTGTACAAGCGCCGCGCCCTCGCCAAGGACCTCGGCGTCGCCGACGACGGCCCCGGCGCCCACCGGATCGTCCTCGGCAGCACCGGCGGCGCCTTCACCGACCCGGACGGTTTCGCCTGGGAGCCCACCGCGTCCACCGACGCCGACCGGTCCTGACCCCGGCCCCGACTCCCCGCCTCAGCCCTTTTTCCGTACGAGAGGAACCCCTGTCATGACGTCGACGAAGTCCCCCGAGGACTACAGCGGATTCACCGCCGAGGAGCGGGCCGCGATGAAGGAACACGCGAGCGAGGAGAAGAAGGCGGCCTCCCGGCGGGGCTCGTCCCGCGCGGAGAAGGAGGCGGCCGCGGAGCAGGACGTCCTCGCGAAGATCGCGGAGATGCAGGACGACGACCGCGCCCTCGCCGAACGCGTACACAAGATCATCAAGGAAGCCGCGCCGCAGCTCGCGCCCAAGCTCTGGTACGGCATGCCGGCGTACGCCAGGGACGGCAAGGTCGTCTGCCACTTCCAGAGCGCGGAGAAGTTCAAGTCGCGGTACGCCACGCTCGGCTTCAGCGACCAGGCGGCACTCGACGACGGCGCCATGTGGCCGGCCTCCTACGCCCTGACCGGCCTGACCGCGGCCGCCGAGGAGCACATCACCGCGCTCATCAGGAAGGCGGTGGGCTGAGACGGCCCGCCATCGGTCACGATCCCGCACCGGCCGGGCCCCGGGGTGTGTCCTCGGTGGGAGACGTGCCGCATGGACATGGGGCGGGAGTCGCGGTGGGAGAAGGACGCGATGACGGTGGAGATCGTTTTCGCTCTCGTCACCGCATCCGTACCGGCCGCGACGGTGTTCGCCGTGACCTTCGCCCCGGTCCTTGCCCTCGGCGTCTCCGGCCCGGCACGGAACGACACGCTGACCGGCGGTGCGGTGCTCGCGGCGGCGGCCGGGGTGTGGCGCGTGGTGCGGGTGCCGCGCCGGTTCGACGCGCGGCGGCGTGAGGGCCACTGACCGCAGGGGCCGGGCGGCCTACGCTCCCGCCTGCAGCCGCAGACCGGCCAACGTCAGTTCCAGCGCGGAGCGGAACTGGTCGAGGTCGTCGTGGCCGTCGAACTCGTCGGCGATCTCGTGCACGAACGGGAACTCCTCCGGATCGAGTTCCCGCCAGCTCCGGGCGAAACGGCTCAGGTAATCCTCGCGGCCCACGACGCCGTCAAGGACTTCCTGCGGCAGCTCCTGCCCCAGGTCGATGGCGGAGCCGACGACGACCCCGAAGATCGCGGACACGGCGTGGAACCGCTGGCGCGCGTCGAGGTTCAGGCGCAGCGTCTGCCGGCCGAGCTTCTCGTACAGGCGCAGCGAATTGCTCTGGACGTCGGTGTTGCGCATGAAGTAGGCCCCGAGCCAGGGCCTTTCGACGACCGCGTCGAACAGTGTCATGGCCATCAAGCGAAGGTCGTCGACGGGGTCCTCGCCGGGCGGGAACTTCTCGATCTCGGCGAGCACCGCGCCCATCACGTGGTCGGTGGCTCGGTCGAGCAGTTCGTCCTTGCTCGCGACGTACCAGTAGATGCTGGCGACGCCGCCGCCCAGGCGCTTGGCGAGCGCGCGGAACGTCAGCGCGGACGCTCCGGCCTCGTCGAGCAGGGCCACCGCCTCGGTGAGCACGGACTCCATCGAGTGCGAGGCCCGGCGACGCCCGCCCTCGGAGCGGCTCCGCTGCTGTGCCATGGCCTCTTCCCCTCGCTCTTTGCATCTTATCGAACGCCGTTCTATCGTAGCGCATCGTACGTCGTTCGATAGCCGAACGATGTTCGATGAGAGGACCGCGCCATGACCACCGCCCCGCCCCGAACCGGGCCTCGCGCCTACACCTCCCTGCGCGCGGCATGGATCCCCCTGGCCGCCCTGTGCCTGGCCTTCTTCGTCGAGATGGTCGACAACACGCTGCTGTCGATCGCCCTGCCCACCATCGGCCGCGACCTCGGCAGCGGGACGACCGCGCTGCAGTGGGTCACCGGCGCGTACTCGCTCACGTTCGGGGGCCTCCTGCTGACCGCCGGGTCCATGGCGGACCGGCTCGGCCGCCGACGGGTGCTGCTGATCGGGCTCGCCGTGTTCGGCGCGCTCAGTCTGTGCGTCGCCCTCGTCACCACCGCGGGCGAGCTCATCGCCCTGCGGGCCGCACTCGGCGTGGCCGCCGCGGCGATGGCGCCGATCACGAACTCGCTGGTCTTCCGCCTGTTCGACGAGAAGGCTCTTCGGATGCGCGCGATGACGGTCATGATCGTCGTCGGCATGTCCGGCTTCGTCCTCGGCCCGCTGCTGGGCGGTACGGCGCTGGCGCACGTGCGGTGGGAGTGGCTGCTGCTCGTCAACGCCCCGATCGCACTGATCGCGTGCGTCGGCGTCCGGCTCGGCGTGCCGGCCGACCGGCCGGAGGACCTCACCGAAGACGCGCTCGACGTGCCGGGCGCCGCCCTGAGCGTCACCGCCATCGGGCTCGCCTGCTACTCGCTGACCAGCGGCGTCGAGCACGGCTGGCTCTCCGCGATCACCCTGGCGACGATCGTGGGCGCCGTCACGGCCGGGCTCGCGTTCGTCCGGCACGAGCGCCGCACCGCGGCGCCCATGCTCGATCTGCGCCTCTTCTCCAACGGCACCGTCCGCGGCGCCGCCCTCGCGCAGATCGGGACCTCCATCGCGATGGCCAGCGTGATGTTCGGCCTGATCCTGCACTTCCAGTACGCGTACGGGTGGAGCCCGGTGCGGGCCGGTCTGGCCAACCTGCCGATCATCGTGACGATGCTCATGGCCACTCCCCTGTCCGAGTGGCTCGCCCGCCGGTTCGGCCACCGCATCGCCTGCCTGGTGGGCGCGGCCTGTCTGGCGGGGTCGCTGGCCGGTCTTTCCTGGGGCGTCGGGCACGGGTATGCCGTCATCGCGGGGTGCATGGTGCTCATGACCGTGGGGCTGCGCACCGTGATGACGATCTGCGCGGTCGCCCTCGTCGAGGCGATGCCGGGCAACCGCACCTCGATCGCCGCGGCTCTGAACGACACCGCCCAGGAGGTCGGCTCCAGCGTCGGCACCGCGGTGGTCGGCACGCTGATCGCCGCGCTGGTCACCACCCGGCTCCCCGCCGGTGTCTGGAGCGGCGGCCTCGTCGCGTCCTTCTTCCACGGCGAACGGATCACCTACGCCCTGCTCGCCGTCGTCGTCGGGCTGATCGCGGCCGGCGGCGCGCTGAGCCTCACCGACTCCCACTCCGTGGAGGAGCACCCCGTCGAGGAACCCGCCTGACGTGCGTCCCGCGACCGGCCCCGTCGGTCCCGGGTCCGGTCGCCGGGAGGCAGCGGGTTCCTGGTGCGACCTGACGGCTGCGACGGTGCGCCGGACACCGACCGGGCAACCCGCGTGCTCGGCCCGGGGCCTGCTACTGGGGTCTGACGACCAGGTTGGCTCCCCGGTATGACGTGGTCGGCGCGGCCGTACCCCTACTGTCCGGTCACCGCACCGAAGCCGAGAAGGGGCTCCCCATGACGACCACGCCCAACTCCCTCACCGCGCGCCGCCGCCCGCTGCCGCGGCGGGCGGCCCTGCTCGTGGCCCACGCTCTGCTGGCCCTGCCCGCCACCGTCGTCGCGCTGGTGCTGGCCGTGACCGGCAACGCTTCCGCCGCCGGACGGCTGCAGCGACGCCTCGCGGCACTCGGCGGGCCGGCCGCTTCCCCGGCGGACACCGGTACTCCGCCCGCTCCGGACCGCTTCCGGACCGTCGCCGGCCGGGCCCTCCGCGGCCTCCCGGCGAACACCCTCGCCTTCGTGCCGGCCGCCGCCTCCGTGGCCCTTCTCATCACCCGCGGCCTTCTGTACCCGCTGGCGACGGCGGGCGAGGACGTCTCCCACGCCTGGGGTGGCCCCACTCCAGCAGGCGCCTGGGCGGCCCACTTCGCGCTCAGCCTGGCCATGGTCGCGGCGGTCGCCGCAGTCCTCGTCGCCACCCGGCGCCCACATCGCTGGTGACCGGCGGGTCCGCCTCCGCCTCCGCCCCGGCCGCGGGCGTCGGGCACCGGCAGACGCAGAACGCGGGGGAGCGCCTCCATGTCCTGCGCCGGGGCCGCCGGCGGGAAGAGGCAGGCCGAAAGCCCGGAACCCCGGCCCTTTCCGGAGGCACCGCACGACGGCGAGATCCTCACCTGCACCGTCGCGGCGTTCCAAAGGTCCGGGGTGTCCGCGCTCCGGAGGACAGCCGGCAAGCGGGTGTCGCGCCGCCCGGGTGACGCGGACCGCCGGTTTCATGCCGGGAGGAGCTGCGGCTCGTCGGTGTTCGTCCGGCGATGAGTTCGCGGGGCTGCGCCGGTCACCACTGGAAGACACCCCGATCGTGAAGGGACAGTCCGATGACAAGCCTCATGGTGGACTTCATCATCTCGCTCGACGGATACGCGGCCGCGGAGGGCTGGCCCGGCTTCTGGGGCATGGAGGGGCCCGAATACCTCGCCTGGATCGACAGCGAGGGCGAGAAGCGGCACGTCAGTCTGATGGGTGCGACGACCTACCGGCTGATGTCGGGGTTCGCCGCCCGGATGGCCGACGACCCCGGCTTCGCCGGGCTGAACGCCATGCCCAAGGTCGTCTTCTCGTCGACCCTCGAAGCACCTCCGGCCTGGCAGAACACCGAGCTCGTCAGGGGTGACGCCGTCGAGGCCGTACGGGAGATGAAGAAGAGTGCGACGCGGCCCCTGCGCACCCTCGGCAGCCTCACCCTGTGCAGGTCACTGCTGACGGCCGGTCTCGTGGACCGCTTCCGTGTCGTGATCTTCCCCGTGATCACCGGCGCCACCGGCCGCGAAAGGATCTTCGACGAGTATCCCGACGTACGCCTCGATCTCGCCGGGAGCCGCACCTTCGACGGCCGGCTCCAGCTGCTGGAGTACGTCCCCACCGTGCTCGACGGGCCGCCCGGGGAGAACGGCGGGCAGGACGCCGGAGGTCCGGGTCAGGTGCCGTGAGGCCGTGGCGGAGCGGTGGTGTCCACGCCCGAGGATGAACTCCTCTCCGTGGCGGGCGCCCCGGCTCCGCGCCACCGGAACGGGCGCCGGGTCCGGTGCACCGGTGCGGGACGCGATGTGCCACCGTAGGGCGGCATGAGCGATGACCGTGAGAGGGATGCGGCGCTGGCACGCGCTGTGCGACTGCGTGTCCAGGGGCGGGCCGGCGCCGCCCGGGAACAGCTGCTGGAGCTGGCCGAGCGGTATCCCGAGGATGCCGCGGTCGCCTATCAGACCGCCTGGGCCCACGACGTCCTCGGCCTGGAAGCGGAGGCCGTACCGTTCTACGAGCGGGCCCTGGCGCATGCGGGACTCTCCCGGGAGGACCGTCATGGTGCGTTCCTCGGACTGGGCAGCACTTATCGGGTTCTGGCCCGCTACGAGGAAGCCGCGCGGACGCTACGGAGCGGGCTCGAGGAGTTTCCCGACGATCCGGCGCTGAACGCGTTCCTCGCCATGGCCCTGTACAACCGCGGCGAGGGCCGCGAGGCGGTGGGGCTGCTGCTGAAGACACTCACCGTTTCCAGCGACGACCCCGGAGTGCGGCGCTACCGGCGGGCGATCGAGCACTACGCCGACGATCTGGACGCCGTGGAGCCAGGGGGCGGCTGACGAGCAACGGACAGCGGTTACGGGGCCGGGTCGCCGGGCGTTCCGGTGTCATCCTGCGCCCACCCGTCACAGGACGCCTCAGCCGGCCCGGTGGCACGCTGTGCGACTTGCCGCATGCGGACCGCTACCCGCACCATGGGATTATCGTCCGGATCGACTCGTACGGCCCCCGCCGTGGACGGGATGGGTGCGGCTTATGGCCAGGTACTTCGAGAACGGCGCCGGTGAACTCGTGTCCGCCGCGTTGTCCGGCTTCGCCCGGGCGCATGCGGATCTTGTGCGGTACGACCCGGCGGACGGTTTCCTCACCGCCCGGCACCCCGCCCCCACGCGGCGGGTGGGGCTGTTGTCGGGGGGCGGGTCCGGGCACGAGCCGCTGCACGCGGGGTACGTCGGCGCGGGCATGCTGGACGCCGCCTGCCCCGGGAGGGTGTTCGCCTCGCCGCACAACCGGCAGATCTTCCGGGCCTCGCGCGCGGTGGCCGGGCCGGCGGGCGTGCTGCACATCGTGAAGAACTACACGGGTGACCGGATCAACTTCGGCATCGCGGCCGAGCGGCTCGCGGACGCGGGGATCGCCTGTGCGCGGGTCCTGGTCGACGACGACCTCGCCACCGAATCCGAGGACATCGCCGCCGGGCGGCGCGGTACGGGCGCCACGGTGCTGCTGGAGAAGGTGCTGGGCGCCGCCGCCGACACCGGCATGGGGCTCGAAGAGCTGGCGGAGCTCGGTACGGGCCTGACGGGCCGGTGCCGCACGCTCGCCGTCGCCTCGGCCGCCCACCACGCGCCGGCCACCGGTGAGCCCGCGTTCGTACTGCCGTCCGGTGAGCTGGAGTACGGCGTCGGAATCCACGGGGAGCGCGCCGCCCGGACCCGGGAGCAGGGGGAGGTGGGCGAGCTCGTGGAGGAGATGACGGGCGCTCTGCTGGACTCGTTGCGGCCCCGGGCCGAGGAGTCCGTCGTCGCTCTCGTCAACGGGCTCGGTTCGGTCACTTCGCTCGAGTTGTACGGCGTCTTCGGTGAGCTGGGGCGGGTGCTCGACACCCGGGGGGTACGGCTCGCGCGCCATCTGGTGGGCGACTACGTCACGGCACTGGACATGCGGGGGTTCTCCCTCACACTCATGGTCGCCGACCGGGCCACCCTGGATTTCTACGATGCGCCGGTGCGCACCCCGGCACTGCGGTGGTGACGGTCCGCGCCGCGCGACGGACGTACGAGGAGGGCCCATGACCAGCAACGCACTCGACGGCGCGCGGACCCGCGACTGGGCGGGGCGCTTCGCGGAGTCGGTCCACGCCACCGAGGCGGAACTGACCGCGCTCGACCAGCAGGCGGGGGACGGGGACTTCGGTGCCAACCTGGCCGCCGGCGTCCGGGCGGCCGGTCTGCTGCTCGACCGGGTGGAGACTTCGGCCGGTCCGGCGGAGTGTCTCGGCGCCATGGCCACCGCCTTCCTGGACGAGGTGGGCGGGACCAGCGGCCCCCTGTTCGGCCTGCTGTTCCAGGCGATGGCCCGGGCCGCAGGAGCGGGTCCGGAGCTGACGACGGGGGCGCTCGCCGAAGGTGCCGCCGAGGGCCTGGCCGCCATCCGCCGGGTGGGTGACGCCTCGCCCGGTGACAAGACGCTGGTCGACGCGCTGGCGCCGGCCGCCGAGGCGCTGCGGGCGGCCGGGGCCACGCCGCCCGCCGACGCCCTGGCCTCGGCTGCGGAAGAGGCGTGGCGGGGGGTGCGCGAGACCGCGGCCCAGGCGGCACGCATGGGGCGGGCCAGCTACCTGGGCGAGCGCGCCAACGGCGTCCCGGACCCCGGTGCCGTGGGCATGGCGCTGTTCTTCGCGTCCGCCGCCGGTACGGTACGGTCGCTCACCCCCCACCTCGCCGGTGACTGATCATGCGTGCGGGGCGTCCGTTACGGGCCGAGGCGGCTGCGGGCCCAGCTGAGCAGCTCGGGGTCGGCGAGGCCGGTGACCCACAGGTCGGCCTGCTCGGCGTCCGGGTCCGGCGGGCGCGTCCCGATGCCGATCACGCGCAGGCCCGCCCGGCGCGCCGACTCCATTCCGGTCAGCGAGTCCTCCACGGCCAGGGCATCCTCGGGCGGTACTCCGCAGAGGCGGGCCGCCGCCCGGTAGACGTCCGGTTCCGGTTTCGGCCGCACCTCCCCGTCCGCGACCACGACGTGCTGGAAGCAGCTGAGGAGTCCGGCGCGGTCGAGGCACGATTCCACCGTGGCCCGGGGGCAGTTGCTCGCCACCGCGAGCGGGCGGTGGCGAGCGGCCAGCCGTACCAGCGCGGCGGCGCCCGGCATGGTGACCGGGTCCTCCTCGACCAGAGTGGTGAAGGTGCTCAGCAGGGCCTCGGCGAGCTCGTCGACGAGGTCCGGTTTGCCGGTCTCCCGGGCCATGAGGGCCCCGCACTCGATGTAGTGAACGCCCTTCGCGCGGTCGGCGAATCCGGCGGGCGGCGTGAGCCCGAAGAGCCGGAAGGTGATGTTGCGGGCCTCCTGCCAGTGCCTTTCCGTGTCCATCAGGGTGCCGTCGCAGTCGAAGACGATGGCGGACGGGGACCAGGAGAGGATTCGATGAGCTGTCATGTAACCACCGTTCTCGGAGGCTGCGCCGGCCGGTTGGGCGCAAGGGCGCAGAAACGTGCCGGGAGGCACACATAAGGAAGGGGGCATCGGACGCGGACGCCGTTCCACGGCTACTGCGGTCAGGGCGGTGCCGCTGAGGGCGCCGCGGCGGACTCGGACCCTCAGGATCACCTCGTCCGAAACATCATGGTCGTTACGTTAATTTGGCCTATTCAATTTTCGCAATCACCAATTCGAGTGCACCGAAAAGCCTCGGAAGGTGTCCGACGAGTTTGCGAGCCGGCCCGGCGAGCGCCGTTGTCCCGCGTCGGCCAATCGGCAGAAACGCCTGATGGGGATGGCGTTCCGAGGTCGTCGACGGGGGCGGGCGGGGGCGGGGTTCACGCGCACCCCGAAACGATTCTTCCGGCAGAACGCCGGATTGCGCGGAGCCACCCACACACACGCCCGGACGATGAATAATAAGATCTTCGCGCGATGCGACTGCACCCTACGCCGACGGGCGGAACGGACTTTCATGTCGCGGTGCCAGAACATACGAGCGAAGGTGGAACAGGTGCAGGACAGGGCGCGCGCGACCCGCAAAGCACTGCTGGAATCGGCGGCACACCTATTCGCCGAACGGGGATATGCGGGAACGAGCGTCAATGACATAAGCGACCACTCGGGAAAAACCAGCGGGGCGATCTACTTCCACTACTCCAGCAAGGAGAAACTCGCGCTGGCCGTCGTCCGCGAGCAGTTCGCCACCTGGCCGCAGCTCGCCGCCGCGTACGCCGCACCCGGCGTCCCCCCGCTGGAGAAACTGGTCGCCCTCAGCTTCCGCGTCGCCCAGTCCCTCAGCGAGGACGTCCTGGCGCGGGCCGGCGCCCGGTTGTGGGCGGAGCGCCGCGCCATCGAGGCGCCCGTGCCCGCACCGTTCGACGCCTGGACGCTGGCCTGCGCGCGGCTCCTCGCCCAGGCCCGGACACGGGGCGAACTCGCGGCGGGAGTCGAGCCGTCGGCGGCGGCCGTGGCGCTCGTGTGCGGGTTCTACGGGCACTGCACGCTGACCGACGAGATGCCGGACAAGGGGACCTGGGCGGAGCGGCTGGACCAGTGGTGGCGCATGGTCCTCACATCCCTTCAGGCAAAACCCGATCCGGCGGGTCTGCTCGCCCGGGCGCGGGCCCGGATCCCCGCACAGACCGACGCGTCACGCGCCGACTCCCTTTCCCGGCAGGGCGGCTGAGCACCCGCGGTCCGGCTCCCGCCGCGGGACCCGCGTCGGCGGCATGGCGGCCGGGCCGCCGACGGTCGAGGACGGGCGGCGCCGAGACCGGCGCCGGTGTCCCCTCCCCCGCCCACGAGACCGCCGCCCTGCGGTAACGGGGCGACAGGGAAGCCGCGTTGGAGGCACAGGCAGAATCCCTGTCCATCCGGCGGGAGACGTGCGACCGGGGCGGCACGGCCGACTGCCCAGCCTTCACGGCCCGCGCCCCTCTCCGTTTCGGCACCCTCGAAACAGCCCGCACCAGCTGGGGGCGGCGCCCGGAACCGGGGCTCCGGCACCACACGGCCCGGCACCGCAAGGCGGGCCACGAGGGGTTTCCCTTCCCCGCCCCGACCAGGGAGCGGTGACGCGCATCACAGGCTCCCGCATCTTGACGGCTTCTTCCCAAACCGGTTTGGTTGTCCTCGTTCGAGTAGTCAAACCGGTTTGAGGACAGCTCGTCCTCGGCCCGCCGCAAGAAAGTCCAGGCACCATGGCACGCAAGCCCACCATCGCGGATGTCGCTCGGCGTGCCGGTGTCTCACGTGCCACGGTCTCCTTCGCCCTGAACGACCGGCCCGGCGTCGCCGAGGAGACCAAGCAACGGATCCTCGCGGCGACCCGGGAGCTCGGCTGGACCCCCAGCCGTCAGGCCAGGGCCCTCTCGCTCGGCAAGGCCGGCGCCTTCGGCCTCGTCCTTGCCCGCGACACGGAGCAGGTCGGCGCCGACCCCTTCTTCCCGGCGTTCATCGCCGGCGTCGAGGCGGTGATCGGGCAGCGCGGCGACGGATTGATGATCCACATCACCGCTCCGGACAACGAGCAGAGCGTCTACCGGCGCCTCGCCTCGGAGCAGCAGGTGGACGGGGTCCTCCTGACCGACCTGCGCCGCGACGATCCGCGGCCGGCTCTGCTGCGGGAGCTCGGTATGCCGGCCGTCGTGGTCGGTCAGTCCGAGTGGGGTGACGGCCTGACGGCGGTGAGTCTGGACGACGAGCCGGCCTACACGGCCGCCGTCCGGCAGCTCGCGGAGCTGGGACACCGGCGCATCGCCCACGTCGAGGGGCCGCAGGAACTGCTGCACGCGCATCGGCGCCGGACCGCGTGGGAGCAGACCCTGCGCGCGCTCGGTCTGCCCGAAGCGCCCGTACTGCCGGGCGGTTTCACACCCGAGGGCGGCGCACTGGCGACCAGACAGCTGCTGGCCTCGGCCGAGCCGCCGACCGCGATCGTCTACGGCAACGACCTCGCCGCCATGGCCGGGCTCTCGGTGGCCCAGGAGCTGGGTGTCCGGGTTCCCGACCAGTTGTCGCTGGTCGGCTACGACGACGCTCCCCTGACGCGGTACAGCTACCCGCCGCTCGCCTCCGCCCGTGCGGATGCCCGGGGCTGGGGCGAGGCGGCGGCACGCACGCTCGACGCGGTCATCGCCGAGGGCGCCGCCGACCATGTGCGGCTGCCACCGGCGCAGTTCGTGCCCCGCGGATCGATGGGGCCCGCGCCCCGCCGGTGACGTACGGGGGGCAATCGACCGGTCGTGCTCGCGCCGACCGGGAATTCCGTGCGGCGACGAGGCCGCACGTGAACAGTTCGGAGATCAATCATGCTGAGGAGAACGGCGTACGCGCTGCTCGTGCTCGCTCTCGCGGGCACGGCGACGGCCTGCGGCCGGTCGGCTCCCGATCCGGCCACCGCCGCCACGGCGCGCGGCCCGATCACGGTCTGGCTTTCCAACAACGCGCAGGAGGTGCAGTGGGGCAGGGCGATGGTCGCCGCGTGGAACGCGGACCATCCCGACCAGCACGTCACCGCGCAGCAGATCCCGGCGGGGAAGACCTCCGAAGAGGCCATCAGCGCCTCGATCATCGCGGGAACGTCGGCCTGTCTCGCCTTCAACACCTCGCCGGCTGCGGTGCCGACGTTCCAGAAGCAGAACGGTCTCGTCGCCCTGAGCGACTTCCCCGACGGTGAGAAGTACATCACCGAGCGCGGCGGCTCCCTCACCGACCAGTACCGCTCGACCGACGGCAAGTTCTACCAGCTGCCGTGGAAGAGCAACCCGGTCATGATCCTCTACAACAAGAAGCTGTTCGCGAAGGCCGGTCTCGATCCCGAGCACCCGAAGCTCGCCACGTACAAGGAGTTCCTCGAGACCTCCCGCACGCTCGTGCACAGCGGCGCCGCGAAGGCGGCGATCTGGCCCTCGCCGAGCAGTGACTTCTTCCAGCCCTGGTACGACTTCTACCCGGCGTTCGCCGCGCAGAGCGGTGGCAAGCAGCTCATCGAGAACGGCAAGCCGCAGTTCGACTCGGCGGCGGGCCGGCAGGTCGCGGCGTTCTGGCGCACCCTGTACGCGGAGAAGCTGGCGCCCCAGGAGCAGTACCCGGGCGACTCGCTCAACGACGGCAAGGCCGCCATGGCGACCGTGGGCGCGTGGGCGGTGGCCGCGTACAAGGACAACGTGGACATCGGTGTGGCACCGGTGCCGACCTCCGTCGCGAAGAGCGCCAAGCACTCCTTCAGTGACGAGAAGTCCGCGTCGATGTTCAGCGCGTGCAAGAACCGGGCCACCGCCTGGGACGTGCTGAAGTTCGCCAGCTCCGCCGCGCAGGACGGGAAGTTCCTGGAGGCGACGGGCCAGATGCCGCTGCGTGAGGACCTGACGTCGAAGTACCCGGCCTACTTCGCGAAGAACCCGACGTACAAGGCCTTCGCCGACCAGGCGGAGCGCGTCGTCGAGGTGCCGAACGTGCCGGGCTCCATCGACATCTGGCAGGCCTTCCGCGACGAGTGGACGAAGTCGGTCGTGTTCGGCCGCGAGTCCACGGCCGAGGGGCTGCGCAACGCATCGTCCGAGATCACCGACCTGCTGAACGAGTACGGGGACCCGTCATGAGCGTGAACCTGGACGCGGCGCCCGGCGCCGCACGCACGAGGGCCAGGGCGACCGCGCCGCGCCGCAGGGCGAGCGGCAGGTCCCGGGTCGGGGCACTGTTCGTGTCGCCGTACGTGCTGTTCATCGTGGTGGTCTTCGCGATACCCCTCGTCTACACGGTGTGGATCTCCTTCCACCGCTTCTACTTCACCGCGCCGGGCACGGACATCGACTCCCCCTGGGTGGGTCTGTCGAACTACCGGGACGTCTTCACCGACCCGGTCGTCGGCCGGGCGTTCCTCAACATCCTGATCTTCCTCGTGATCAACGTGCCGCTGACCGTGGGCCTCTCGCTGGTCCTGGCGACGGCGCTGAACGCGAAGATCCGGGGCCGTTCGTTCTTCCGTGCCGCGTTCTACGTCCCGTACGTGACGGCGAGCGTCGCCCTGGTCGCCGTATGGCAGTTCCTCTTCGGGTCGGACGGGTTCGTCAACCACCTCCTGGGCTCGCACGCCCCGGACCCGTCGTGGCTGGTCAACTCGCATCTCGCGATGCCGATGATCGCCGTCTTCGTGACCTGGAAGCAGCTCGGCTTCTTCGTGATGCTGTACCTGGCCTCGCTGCAGAACGTGGGCAAGGAGCTGTACGAGGCGTCCGCCATGGACGGCGCCGGGCGGGTGCGGCAGTTCTTCTCGGTGACGGTTCCGGGCGTACGGCCGGCGACGACGCTCGTGGTGATCTACGCGATCATCACCGGCGCCAACCTGTTCAGCGAGCCGTACCTGCTGACCGGGGGCGGTGGCCCCGACCACTCCTCCACCTCTCCCGTCCTGCTGATGTACCAGAAGGGCATCGAGCAGGGTCACCCCGACTTCGCGGCCGCGCTGGGCGTCGTCCTCGTCGCCTTCGTGATGGTCGTGTCGCTCGCCGCCCGCAAGCTCACCGAGAAGGGCGACTGACATGAGCGCCACCACACCGAGGCCCACCCGCCGCGTCTCCGCGGGCAGCGTCCTGCGCTACGTCCTGCTGTCGCTCGGCGCCGTCGCCTTCCTGTTCCCCTTCTACTACATGATCGTCGGCTCGCTGCGCGGGACGACGGCCGGTGACCTGTCCGCGGCGATACCGTCCGGGCTGACCGGTGACAACTACGCGGCGGTCAACGGCGCGATCTCCCTGGGGCGCTCCCTGCTCAACTCGGGGATCATGACCATCGGGGTGCTGCTCTGCACGCTCGTGTTCGGGGTGCTCGCCGGGTACGCGCTGGCGCAGCTCCGCTTCCGGGGCAAGGGGGCGGTCTTCGCGGCCCTCCTGCTCGTGCAGATGGTCCCGTTCCAGCTGCTGACGCTGCCGCTGTACGTCCTCGTCGTCCGCGACTACGGTCTCGGGGACAACTACCTGGGCATGATCCTGCCGTTCGCGATCAACTCGACGGCCGTGTTCCTGTTCCGCCAGTTCTTCGCGCAGATGCCGCAGTCCCTCTTCGAGGCGGCCCGCATCGACGGCGCGAGCGAGCTGCGCATCCTGTGGAAGATCGCGCTGCCGATGGCCCGGCCCGCCGTGCTGACCGCGCTGCTGCTGACGTTCATCGGGCCGTGGAACGAGTTCCTGTGGCCGTTCCTCGTCACCAAGAACGCCGACATGCAGCCGCTGGCCGTCTCGCTCGCGAGCTTCCTCTCCAACCTTCAGGGCACGGTCTCCAACCCGGCCGGTGCCCTGCTGGCCGGCGCCTGTGTGCTGGCCATCCCCGCGGTGGTCCTGTTCCTCCTGTTCCAGCGCCACTTCACCTCTACCGACATCGACTCCGGAGTTAAGGGCTAATCGCCATGAGCAACACCACCACCGCCACCCACATCCCGTACCGCATGGTCCGCAAGGGCGTGGTCATGTCCCCCCTGGCCGGTGAGGCGAACGAGGTCGAGGGTGTCCTGAACCCCGCCTCCGGCCGCACCCCCGACGGAAAGCTGCACCTGCTGCCGCGTCTGGTCGCCGAGGGCAACGTCTCCCGGGTCGGCCTCGCCGAGGTGACCTTCGACGAGGCGGGCGTGCCGAACGGCGTCGAGCGCCGCGGCACCGTCCTCGCGCCCGACGAGGGCTGGGAGCGCGGCAAGAACAACGCCGGCGTCGAGGACCCGCGCATCACCTGGATCCCGTCGCTCGGCAAGCACGTCATGAGCTACGTCGCCTACGGCCCGCTCGGCCCGAAGCCGGCGCTCGCCGTGTCGGAGAACCTCACCGACTGGACCCGTATCGGTCCGATCCAGTTCGCCTACCAGCCGGACCTGGACACCGACCTCAACCTCTTCCCGAACAAGGACGTCGTCCACTTCCCCGAGCCGGTCCCGGGCCCGGACGGCGAGATGGCGTACGCGATGCTGCACCGCCCGATGTGGGACCTGGGCTGGTTCCGTCCCGGTGAGGGTGTGCACCTGCCCGCCGGCGTCACCGACGAGCGGCCCGGCATCTGGATCAGCTACGTGCCGGTCGCCGAGGTGGAGGCCGACATCACCGCCCTGGCCCGGCCGCGCGGCCACAAGCTGCTGGCCCTGTCCGAGTACCCCTGGGAGTCCCTGAAGATCGGCGGCGGCCCCGCCCCGATCCGGGTGCCCGAGGGCTGGCTGCTCATCCACCACGGCGTGTCCGGCTCCATCGAGGACCCGTGGGCGCAGAACCAGGACGTGTCGTACGCGGCCGGCGCGATGATCCTCGACCCGGCCGACCCGTCCCGTGTCATCGCGCGGTCGGACCAGCCGCTGATGGCTCCGGAGACCGAGGAGGAGCGCTCGGGCACCGTCCCGAACGTCGTCTTCCCGACGGCCATCGAGGAGATCGACGGCGAGCTGTACGTGTTCTACGGCATGGCCGACGCGCACATCGGCGTGGCCCTCCTGGAGCGCACGGCATGACGGACGGCGCCCTCGGTATCGGCCTGGCCGGCTGCGGCGGTTTCGCGGAGTTCGTCCTGGACGCCGTGGCCGGTCTGCCGGGCCTGCGGCTCGCGGCGGTAGCCGACCCCTCCCACGAGCGGGCCCGGCTGCTCGGTGAGCGGCACGGCGTCCCGGCGCTGGGTTCGCTGGACGACCTGCTGGAGCGGGACGACGTGGCGGCGGTACTCATCGCCACGCCGCCCGCCACCCATGCCTCGATGGCCACGGCCGCGCTGCGCGCGGGGCGCCACGTCTTCTGCGAGAAGCCTCTCGCCACCACGACCGAGGACGCCTCCGCGGTCGTCCAGGAGGCGCGGCTCGCCGGGCGCGCCCTGGTCGTGGACCATGTGCTGCGCTACAACCCGCTGCTGCGGGCCGTGGAGCGGCTGACCCGGCGGGGTCTGCTCGCGCCGCCGCGCCGGTTCCTGTTCGAGAACGACGCGTCCGACGAGGACCTGGGGTCCGACCACTGGTTCTGGGACCCGGCGCACAGCGGCGGCATCTTCATCGAGCACGGCGTCCACTTCTTCGACGCCGCCCGCGCACTGCTCGGATCCGATCCGGTGAGTGTGCGGGCCACCGCGGTCGGCCGCCCCGGCGGCCCGGTCGACATGGTCAGCGCCGATGTCGTGCACCCCGGGGGCGTACTCGCCTCGCACCTGCACTCCTTCACCCACGCCCATCGCGCCGAGCGTCAGCTGATGCGCCTGGACCACGGGTTCGCGGAGACGCGGATCAGTGGCTGGATCCCCGTGCACGCGCGGATCACCGCGTGGGTGGACGAGGAAGGGGCCCGTGCCTGGGAGGAGCTGCCCGGGCAGCGGGACGAGCTGCTGGCCGTCGAGGGGTTCCGGCCCGGCGGCGGTGAGCGGATCACCGTCCACGTCGAACGGCACGCCGGGTCCACCGCCCCGGCCCGGGGCCGGGGCGAGGAGCGCACGGTGCCGCACCGTGTGACCGCCGTCCTGGATCTCGGCGGCGAGGCGCGCAAGCAGTACGTGTACGCGCAGAGCGTGCGCGCGGCGATGGCCGACCTGGTGCGGTCGGCCCGCGAGGGTACGCCTCCGGTGGCCGGTGCGGTCAGCGGGTTCGCGGCGGTCGCGGTCGCCGAGGCGGCCACGGTCGCCGCCGCGACCGGCGCCGAACAGAGCGTCCTCTCCCCGGGTCCGGCCCTGTCCGCACCCGTCCGCGAACAGGCCGAAGGAGCGTCCGCATGAGCTGGTGGCAGGACATGGTCTGCTACGAGGTGTACCCGCGGGCCTTCGCCGACTCGAACGGGGACGGGACCGGCGACCTGGCGGGCCTGACCGCGCGCCTGGAGCACATCCGGGACCTGGGCGCGGACGCCGTGTGGTGCACCCCGTTCTACCCGTCCCCGCTGGCCGACGGCGGCTACGACATCTCCGACTACACGGGGGTGGCCCCGGACCTGGGGACCGACGCGGACGCCGGACGGCTGACGGCCCGCGCCCATGAGCTGGGTCTCAAGCTGATCGTCGACCTCGTCCCGAACCACACCTCCGACCGCCACCCGTGGTTCCTGGACGCCCTCGCGGCGGGCCCGGGATCGGCGGAGCGGGAGATGTACCTGTTCCGGGCCGGCCGGGGCGCGGCGGGCGAACTGCCGCCGAACGACTGGCGGTCGGCGTTCGGCGGGCCCGCCTGGACGCGGGTCGCGGACGGCGAGTGGTACTGCCATCTGCACGCACCCGAGCAGCCCGACCTGAACTGGCGCAACCCGAAGGTGCGTGACGCCTTCACCGAGGTGCTGCGCTACTGGCTCGACCGGGGTGTGGACGGTTTCCGGGTGGACGTGGCACACGCCCTCTTCAAGGCGGAGGGCCTGCCGGACGCCGGGCCCGGGCAGCACACCGACCCGCTGCAAAACCACCTGATGCCGTACTACGACCAGGAGGAACTGCACCCGCTCTACCGCGAGTGGCGGGCGCTGCTCGACACCCATCCCGCGCCGCCGGGGGCGGTCGCGCCGCACGACCGGGTGATGGTCGCGGAGTCGGCCGTCTTCGACCCGGAGCGGCTGGCCCGCTACATCCGGCCCGACGAGATGCACCAGGCCTTCAACTTCGCCTTCCTGGAGGCGGCGTGGGAGCCGGCCGAGCTGCGCCGCGTCATCGACGACTCGTTCGGTGTGCCGGGCGCGGCCGTCACCTGGCTGCTCTCCAGCCATGACGCGGTGCGTCCCGTCACCCGGTACGGTTCCCCGGCGCGGGCCCGCGCCGCCGCGCTGCTGATGCTGGCGCTGCCGGGTTCCGCGTATCTCTACCAGGGCGAGGAGCTGGGCCTGCCCCAGGCCGAGGTGCCCGTCGACCGCATCCTCGACCCGCTGTGGGAGCGGTCGGGCCGCACGGAGCGCGGGCGCGACGGTGCGCGGGTGCCCCTGCCGTGGTCCGGCGCGCAGGCTCCGTACGGTTTCACCACGGCGGACGCCGGGGCCACCTGGCTGCCGCAGCCCGCGGACTGGGCCGGTCTCACCGTCGCCGCGCAGGAGGCGGACCCCGGCTCCACGCTCGCCCTGTACCGGGCGGCGCTGCGGCTGCGCCGCGCCCATCCGGCACCGGACCCGGCGGCGCCGCCCGTCTGGATGTCGGAGCCGGGCGCGCCCCTCCTGGCGTTCCGGCGCGGGGAGTTGACGTGCGCCGTCAACCTGGGCGCCGAGCCCGTACGTACCGCCGCACTCGGCATGTCCGGCCGCCCGCTGCTCAGCAGCGGTCCGCTCGACGGGGACGCGCTGCCGCCCGACACGGCCGTGTGGTTCCTCACCCCGACTTCCTCCCGTTCCTCCCAAGGAGACCCCGATGACGACGCCCGTGACTGACCCGACGCCCCGGACCGACCTGTCCGGGCTCGTCAAGGCGTACGACGTGCGCGGTGTGGTGCCGGACCAGTGGGACGAGTCGACGGCGGAGCTGTTCGGTGCCGCGTTCGTCCGGGTCACCGGGGCGGACGCGATCGTGACGGGCCACGACATGCGGCCCTCCTCCCCCGGGCTGGCCCGGGCCTTCGCCCGGGGCGCCACCGCGCAGGGTGCCGATGTCACCGAGATCGGTCTGTGCTCGACGGACCAGCTGTACTACGCGTCGGGCTCGCTCGGGCTGGCCGGGGCGATGTTCACCGCCTCGCACAACCCGGCCCGGTACAACGGCATCAAGCTGTGCCGGGCCGGCGCGGAGCCGGTGGGCCAGGACACCGGTCTCGCCGAGATCCGCGCCCTGGTGGAGCGCTGGACGGATGAGGGGGCGCCTGCCCCGGCCGCCCGCGCGGGCGCCGTGACCGGGCAGGACACCCTGGCCGGCTACGCCGCGTATCTGCACTCCCTGGTGGACCTCTCGTCGGTCCGCCCGCTGAAGGTCGTGGTGGACGCGGGCAACGGCATGGGCGGCCACACGGTTCCGACGGTGCTCTCGGGTCTGCCGCTGACGGTGGTACCGATGTACTTCGAGCTCGACGGTACGTTCCCGAACCACGAGGCCAACCCGCTGGAGCCCGCGAACATCGTCGACCTGCAGGCGCGGGTGCGCGCCGAGGGCGCCGATCTCGGGCTCGCGTTCGACGGCGACGCGGACCGCTGCTTCGTCGTCGACGAGAACGGTGACCCGGTCTCGCCGTCGGCGATCACGGCCCTGGTCGCCTCGCGCGAGCTGGCGCGGCATCCCGGGGCGGCCGTCATCCACAACCTCATCACCTCCCGCGCGGTGCCCGAGGTGATCCGTGAGGCGGGCGGCACCCCGGTCCGTACGCGTGTCGGCCACTCCTTCATCAAGGCGGAGATGGCCCGCACCGGGGCCGTGTTCGGCGGCGAGCACTCCGCGCACTACTACTTCCGGGACTTCTGGAACGCGGACACCGGCATGCTGGCCGCGCTGCACGTCCTCGCCGCCCTCGGCACCCAGGACGGCCCGCTGTCCGCGCTGACCCGCCGCTTCGAGCGTTACGCCGCCTCGGGCGAGATCAACTCCACGGTCACCGACCAGGCCGCCCGTACGGCTGCCGTCCGTGCGGCGTGGGAGTCCCGCCCGGACGCCACGGCCGACACACTCGACGGCCTCACCGTCAGCGGCACCGACTGGTGGTTCAACCTCCGCCCGTCCAACACGGAACCGCTGCTGCGGCTCAACGTGGAGGCCCGCACGGAGGAGCTCATGCGGCAGGTCAGGGACGAGGTGCTGGCGACGGTGCGGGAAGCCTGACCGACGGCGGGGCGCCGGCCCTCGGCGCCCCGCCCTCCCCACTCCCCCGGCCTGTCGGTGCCGCCGGGCACGATGCGGCTCCATGAGCCTGCACTACGAAGTCGTCTTCACCTGTTTCCTCCGCGACGACACACCCGCCACGGTCCTGGACACCCTGAGGTGGCACCTCGGACCGACCGGGCAGCCGCCGGCAGGACACGGCGAGGAGGAGTACGACTGCCCTCTGCTCGCCCCCGACCCTGGGCGAGGAGGTCGGTTGTCACGAAGTGCAACTGCTCGCGGCCGACGACGCGTACGTGCGCACGTTCCACGAGGCCTGCGGCTTCACGCCGCGGGCCCGGGGCTTCCGCCGCCACCTCGAACGGAAGGCGGGACCCGTACCGGTGATCAGCCGGCCCCACCGAACCGGTGAGGGGCCAGCGACTTCAGCAGGGCGGTGAGCACCAGGTCCGTGGAGGCGGCCATGTCCACGGAGCCGGGCGCCAGCAGCCATTGCACCTGCAAGCCGTCCATGACGGCGATGACGGCGTTGGCCGCGTTCTCGACCTTCTCGGGCTTCTCGTCGGGGAGTTCGCACGCCTCGCGGAGGGCGTCGGCGACGAAGGTCCGCAGGCCGTCGTAGCGGTCCCGGAAGTAGTCCTGCGCCGGGTGGTCGTCCGTGACGGACTCCGCCGACAGGACGGCGTAGAGGCGGACGATGCCCTCGCGTTCGGCGTTGCGGGTCGCCGTGTCGACGAGGTGGCGCAGGAAGGCGAGGCCCTGCGGGCGATCGGGGCCCAGTTGCTCGATGTCCGACTGGTCGCGGAGTTCGAGGACGCTGGTGAGCAGGAGCGCCTTGGACCGGAAGTAGTGCAGGACGCCGGCCTGGGTGAGGCCGACCCGGTCGGCGATCTCGGCGAGCGAGGCGTTGTTGTAGCCGCGGGCGGCGAAGGTGTCCATCGCGATGTGCAGGATGTCCCGCTGCCGCTGCCGGGCTTCCGGGCTGCGGGGCGTGCGGGGTTTGGCCGACCGGCCGGGCCCGCCTGCTGACTGGTTGCTCACCGGCACAGCTTAGACCGGCCGCGACGCGGGTCGGGCGGGGCCTCGGGGGCGCTGACCCGGGGGCGTTCGGGGTGTGAAAGCGCCGTGGAGCAAAGCCGCGCCGAGTACTTACTAACCACTTAGTGAGTGTGCTTTCATATCGCCCGTCATCCAAGGAACCGCGCCCCGCCACGGCTGCGGTGGATGCGCCATGTCCTCCCCCCAGGCATGACCGAAGGAGAGCCGCACATGTCCCACGACACTCCCCCGCGCCCACGGGCACGCGCCGCAGGTGCCGCCCTGGCGATGGCCGTCGCGGCCATCGGCCTGGCCGGCAGCGGCACGCCCGCCCGGGCCGCCGACCCCACGGCGCAGGTATGGGTCACCACCCCCGACGGCGCGAAGAAGCTGTCCGCCGAGGGAACCGTCGCCTTCACGGGCTCGCCGCAGAGCGTCGACATCCGCGTCGACGCGAACAGCAGGGGCCAGCGGTTCACCGGGGCGGGCGCCTCGGTCACCGGGGCCTCGGCCCACCTCATCCAGGGCCTGCCGCAGGACAAGCGCAACGCGCTGATGACCTCGCTGTTCTCGTCCGCCGGCGATGGCATCGGGCTCAGCTATCTGCGCCAGCCGCTCGGCAGCAGCGACTTCAACGCCGACAGCAGCCTCTACACGTACGAGGACAGCCCCGGGTCGTTCTCCATCGACCGGGACAAGGCCGAGATCATCCCGGTCCTGAAGCAGGCCACCTCCGTCAACCCGGCCATCCGCTTCATGGGCACCCCGTGGTCGCCGCCGGCCTGGATGAAGACCAACAACGCGCTCAACGGTGGCAGCCTGAGGACGGAGAGCTACCAGGCGTACGCCGACTACCTGGTCGAGGCGGTCAAGGCGTACGGGCAGCAGGGCATCACGCTGACGGACCTCACCGTGCAGAACGAGCCCGAGTACGCCGCGAGTTACCCGTCGATGACCATGACGGCCTCCCAGCAGGCGGCCTTCTTCAAGGTGCTCGACCGTGCGCTGACGGCGGCGGACCTGCCGACGAACCTGCTGGCGTTCGACCACAACTGGGACCACCCCGACTACCCGTTGGAGGTGTTCGGCGGGACCCCGGGCATGAGCCGGGTCATCGGCGCGGCGTTCCACTGCTACGGCGGCAACCCCTCCGCCCAGCAGCGGGTCGTCGACGCCGGGAAGCGCGTCTTCTTCACCGAGTGCTCCGGCACCGAGAGCGCCGACCGGTCCGCCACGTTCGCCGACACCCTCAAGTGGCACGCCGAGAACCTCGTCGTACAGAACATGCGCAACGGCGGCGAGACCGTCATCGACTGGAACCTGGCGCTCGATCAGAACGGCGGGCCGCACCAGGGAGGTTGCTCCGACCGCTGCAACGGGGTCGTGGAGATCGCGAACGGCGGTGTGACGCGCAACGCCGAGTACTACGTGCTCGGTCACGTCGCCAAGTTCGTCGAGCCCGGCGCCACCCGCATCGGCTCCACCAGCCAGGGCAGCGGCGGGGTGGAGAACGTCGCCTTCCAGAACCCCGACGGCACCCGTGCCGCGTACGTCGTCAACTCGGCCACGAGCGCGCAGCGGTTCTCGCTGACCGACAACGGGAAGTCGCTCGTGTACACACTGCCCGCCGGCGCGGTCGCCACCTTCGTGTGGAGCGGTACGGACGGCGGTACGACAGAGCCGCCCGAGGGCTCCATCGACCCGTCCGCCTGGTACCGGGTGAAGAACGCCGACAGCGGTGCCTGCCTGGACGCCGCCGACTGGGGCACCGCCGACGGGACCGCCCTGCAGCAGTGGAGCTGCACCACCGGCGCCAACCAGGGCTGGCAGTTCCGGCCGGCCGGTGACGGCACCTACCAGGTCGTCAACCGGCACAACGCGAAGGTGTGGGACGTCGACGGCGGCCCCGGAGCGACTGCCGCCGGCACCCGGGTGCACCTGTGGTCGTACGTCGGCGGCGCCAACCAGCAGTGGCGGGCGGAGCCCTCCGGCGCAGCCGGCCAGTACCGCTTCGTCGCCCGCAACAGCGGCAAGTGCCTGGCCGTGGACGGGGCTTCCACGGCCGACGGGGCGCGGCTGTCGCAGCAGCAGTGCGACGGCTCGGCGGCTCAGAGGTTCTCGCTGGACCGCTGAGTCCCGTCCGCGCCCTCGCCCGGCCGGGGGTCGGGCGCCGGGAGCCGGGCGGTGCGGTGTCCCCGTGGGCGGAGCGCTCGCGGGGACACCGCGCGTCCACGGCTCAGCCGAGACCGCGATGGGCCGCCCACAGGGTGCCCGCGCGGCTCGCCGCCTCGGCCACCAGGTCCGCCAGTTCCGGCCGGTCCGGCACCGGGAACGACACATAGGCGCCGCGCCCGCCCTCCACCGGCCGGCCGTACGCCTTCACGGCGAGGTGGCCGTCGGGCAGGAGCCGGACGTTGAGGGTGCTGAGCCGGAACGTCGTGCCGCGCCGGTTGTCGGTCCAGCGGAGCTCCGGCGGGACCGTGACGTTGATCGCCAACGCGCTCACTTCCAGGTCGCTGCTCATCCCCGCATGATCCCACGGTGCCCCCCTCGCGCCGGGGCGCGCGGCGCACTGCGCGTGGGCGGCTGTGCTCCCGGGGGGCTCCTCGCGCCCTACCGGGGCCCGTGGGTGGCGGAAATGATGAGCACACCGCAGGTCAGCGAGGTGATCCGCACCTCCGCGGTGGAAGGAGCCCATAGTGTTGCTTCTCATCTCTCCGGACAGCGTCGAGGAAGCGATCGACTGTGCGAAGGCGGCGGATTACCTCGACATCGTCGATGTGAAGAAGCCCGACGAGGGGTCGCTCGGCGCCAACTTCCCCTGGGTCATCAGGGAGATCCGGGAGGCGGTCCCGGCCGGCAAGCCGGTGTCCGCGACCGTGGGAGATGTCCCGTACAAGCCCGGCACGGTGGCGCAGGCGGCGCTGGGGGCCGTGGTCTCCGGTGCTACGTACATCAAGGTCGGTCTCTACGGGTGCACGACGCCCGACCAGGGCATCGACGTCATGCGGGCGGTCGTACGGGCGGTGAAGGACTACCGTCCGGAAGCGCTGGTCGTCGCCTCGGGATATGCCGACGCCCACCGCGTCGGGTGCGTCAATCCACTCGCCCTGCCCGATATCGCGGCCCGGTCCGGGGCCGACGCGGCCATGCTCGACACCGCGATCAAGGACGGGACGCGGCTGTTCGACCACGTGCCGCCGGAGGTCTGCGCCGAGTTCGTCGGCCTCGCCCACGCCTCCGGTCTCCTCGCGGCCCTCGCGGGCAGCGTCAAGCAGGTCGACCTCGCCACCCTGACCCGCATCGGCACGGACATCGTGGGCGTGCGCGGGGCGGTCTGCGAGGGCGGTGACCGCAATGCCGGAAGGATCCAGCCGCATCTGGTGGCCGCGTTCCGGGCGGAGATGGACCGGCACGCCCGGGAGCACGCGGCCGGCGTCACCGTCGCGGGCTGACCGCGGGATGCCGGCCTTCGATGCGGTGGCCGAGGCCCGCGTGCCCGGCCGGGCCGCGCGGTTCGCGGTCGTCGACCCGGCCACCGGGGAGACCTTCGGCGAGGCCCCCGACACGCGGCCGGACGAACTGGACGCGGTGATCGGCCGGGCGCACCGGGCCTGGCCCGGGTGGCGGGCCGACACCGGCGCCCGGACCCACGCGCTGCTCGGCGCGGCCGACGCCGTGGAGGCGGCCGGTGGCGACCTCGCCCGGTTGCTCACCCGGGAGCAGGGCAAGCCGCTGGCCGAGTCGTACGCGGAGATCGCCCGTACGGCGGCCCGGCTGCGGTACTTCGCCGAGCTGGCCCCGAGGACGCGGCGGATCAGCGACGGCCGGCCCGTGCGCAGCGAGGTCCGCTGGCGTTCCCTCGGGCCCGTCGCCGCGATCGTGCCGTGGAACTTCCCGCTGCAACTGGCGGCGGCGAAGTTCGCGCCCGCGCTGGCGGCGGGCAACACCATGGTCCTCAAACCGTCCCCCTTCACCCCGCTCGCCACCCGGCTGCTGGGGTCCGTACTCGCCACCGCGCTGCCCGAGGACGTGTTCACCGTCGTCACGGGGCGCGAACCCCTCGGTGCGCGGCTGGCCTCCCATCCGGGCATCCGGCACGTCACCTTCACCGGTTCGGTGTCCACCGGCCGGGCGGTCGCCGCGGGGGCGGCGGCCTCCCTCGCCCGGGTGACCCTGGAGCTGGGCGGCAACGACGCGGCCGTCCTGCTGGACGACGTCGATGTGGAGCGGATCGCGGACCGGTTGTTCTGGGCCGCGTTCCGCAACTGCGGGCAGGTCTGCATGGCGGTCAAGCGCGTGTACGCCCCCGCCCGGCTGCACGCCGAGGTCGTCGAGGCGCTCGCCCAGCGGGCGAAGTCCGTCGTCGTCGGTAGCGGCCTGGACCCGGCCACCCGGCTGGGTCCCGTCAACAACGCGCCGCAGCTGGCCCGGGTGCGGGAGGTCACCGAACGGGCCCTCGCGGACGGCGCCCGGGCCGCGGCGGGCGGCCACCGGCTGGACGGGCCCGGCTACTTCTTCGCACCGACGGTCCTCACCGATGTCCCGGCCGGCAGTGCGGTGGTGACGGAGGAGCAGTTCGGGCCGGTCCTGCCGGTGCTGCCGTACGGGAGCCTCGACGAGGCGGTCGACGCCGCCAACGGAACCGGCTTCGGGCTCGGCGGCTCCGTCTGGGGCACCGATCCGGACCGGGCCGAGGCGGTCGCGGACAGGCTGGAGTGCGGGACGGCGTGGATCAACCACCACGCCGAGCTGTCCCTCGCCCAGCCCTTCGCCGGGATCAAGGACAGCGGGGTGGGCGTCGCCGGCGGACCGTGGGGGCTGTACGGCAACCTGCGGCCGTTCGTCGTCCACCGCCCGGAGGACGCATGACGACGCGATTCCGGGCGGCGGTGCTGCGCTCGTACGAGGACCCGTTCGCGGTCGAGGACGTCGTCCTGGACACGGAACCCGCCGCCGGCGAGATCCTGGTGGAGATCGCGGGCGCCGGGATGTGCCGTACGGATCTCGCGGTACGGCGGTCGGCCGGCCGCAGCCCGTTGCCGGCGGTCCTCGGCCACGAGGGGGCCGGGGTCGTCGTACGGGCGGGGGGCGGCTCCGACACGGAGATCGGCGTCGGCGACCACGTCGTCCTGAGTTTCGACTCCTGCGGGCACTGCCGGAACTGCCGGGGCGCGGCCCCGGCCTACTGCGACTCCTTCGCCGCCCTCAACCTCTTCGGAGGGCGGGCAAAGGAGGCGCCCCGGCTCACCGACGCGGACGGCAAGGCGCTGGCTCCCCGGTGGTTCGGGCAGTCCTCGTTCGCCGAGTACGCGCTCGTGTCCGCCCGCAACGCCGTCCGCGTCGACCCCGCGCTGCCCGTGGAGCTGCTCGGGCCGCTCGGCTGCGGCTTCCTCACCGGGGCCGGGGCGGTCCTGAACACCTTTCGCGCCGGGCCCGGCGACACGCTGGTGGTGCTCGGTGCCGGGGCGGTGGGTCTGGCCGCCGTCATGGCGGCGGGGGCGGCCGGGGTGCCGGTCGTGGCGGTGGACCGGCATCCGCGACGGCTGGAGCTCGCCGAGCGGTTCGGCGCCGTCCCCGTGGCCGCCGACGCGGCCGGGCTGCCGGAGCGCGTCCGCCGGCTGACCGACGGCGGCGCGCAGTACGCGCTGGACACGACGGCCTCGCCCCGGCTCGTCAACGACGCGCTCCGGGCACTGCGGCCGACCGGCACCCTGGGCCTGGTGGCCCGCCTGCACACCGCGCTGCCGCTGGAGCCGGGGACGCTGGACCGGGGCCGGAGCGTCCGCCACGTCTGCGAGGGGGACGCGGTGCCGGGGCTGCTGATTCCCGTACTGACGGGGCTGTGGCGCGCCGGACGTTTCCCCTTCGACCAGCTGATCCGTACCTATCCCCTGGCCGACATCAACGAGGCCGAACACGACTGCGAAGCGGGCCGGGTGGTCAAACCCGTCCTGCTCCCGGAGGGAAGAACCCGATGAACGAGGCAATCGGCATCACGGAATCACCGCAGCCGGACACGGAGGGGGTGGACGGCGGCGTGGGTCTGACCGCTCTCCTGGTCGCCGCGTCCCGCGCGATCGAGAGCCACCGCCGCGACAGCCTGGCGCAGGACGTCTACGCCGAGCACTTCGTGCGGGCGGCACCGGCCTGCGCCGAGTGGCCGGTGCGCATCGAACAGGTCCCGGAGGGGGACGACAACGCGTTGTGGGGTCGGTTCGCCCGCTACTTCGGGCTGCGCACCCGGGTCCTCGACGACTTCGTCGTACGGTCGGTGCTCGCCGGCGCCCGCCAAGTGGTGCTGCTGGGAGCCGGATTGGACACGCGGGCGTTCCGGCTGGACTGGCCGTCCGACTGCGTGTTCTTCGAGATCGACCGGGCGGGTGTGCTGGCCTTCAAGCACCGGGTGCTGACGGAGCTGTCGGCCGCCCCGAAGGTGAAACGCGTGCTGGTCCCGGTCGATCTGCGCGACGACTGGGTCACCGCGCTGACCAGTGCCGGCTTCGACCCCGCCGCGCCGAGCATCTGGCTGGCGGAGGGGCTGCTCTTCTATCTGCCGGGCCCCGCAGAGACGTATCTCATGGACACCGTGGACCTGCTGGCCACCGAGGGCAGCTCCCTGGCCTTCGAGGCGAAGCTGGAGGCGGACCTCATGGCGTACCGCGACAGCGCGATCTACACGGCGACCCGGGAACAGATCGGCATCGACCTGCTCGACCTCTTCGACAAGGGCCCCCGGCCCGATTCCGCGGGCCGCCTCGCGGCCAGGGGCTGGTCAGCCTCGACGCACACCCCCTTCGAGTTCGCCCGACGCCACGGGCGGGGTCCGCTGCCGGAGGCGAACGACGCGCTGGAGGGGAACCGGTGGGTGTTCGCGTACCGGCGCCGGATCTGACGGCCGCCGCGGCTACGGCAACACGCGGGTGAGCCGGACGACTTCGCCGTCCTCCTCCGTGGAGAGGTGGCCCCGTGGACATGCCCTTGCTCACCCCGGGGCCGCCGGGCGCGACGGCCGGACTCAGAAACCGATGGCCACGTGCCGTACCGCGCGTCCGTCCTCGCCCAGGACGCGTCCCATGCGCTTGGCGGTGTGCAGCGTGACGGTACGCTCCTGGACGGTCAGCCGGGGGTACCGCTCGTCGAGCAGTGACTCCAGGGCCGTTATGCCGTCGAGGTCGCGCAGCCACACCGAGAGGAGCAGGTTGCACGAGCCGGTCACGGATGCGCAGAGCCTGACTTGCGGGAGGCGCGCCAACGCGGCTCCGGTGGCGTTGAGTTCGCCGTGCGGGACGACCGCCCGGTACGTGGCGATGCCCGGCCATCCGGCGGGCTGCTGGGCGAGGTCGCAGCGCACCACGATGTCGCGGTCGCGCAGTTCGCGGCCGACGCGGCGGCGCACCGTGGATTCGCTCAGGCCGGTGTGCGCCGCGAGTTCCGCCCAGCCTGCGCGGCCGTCGGCGCCGAGTGCTTCCAGGAGCCGGCGGTCGGTGTCGCCGCGCAGGGCGTGCGGGGAAGGGCTGCCGGGGTGGCCGGCCGCGTGCGGGGCGGTGAGCCGGGCACGGCCCGCCGGTTCCAGGGCCCGCACCTTCCAGCCGCTGCCCTCCTGGTAGATCCGCAGCCCGAGCCGGGTACGGGTGGACCGTACGCCCGGAAGCAGCGCGAGATCGGTCCCGATGCGGCGGCCGAGCGCGGGCAGGTCGGGGGCGACGACGGTCAGGAACAGGTCGAAGTCGCCGACGACGTGCTCGACGCTGGCCACCCATGGGAGCGCGGTGAGCCGTTCGCTCAGCGCGTTGAGGCGGCGCGGCCGGCAGGTGACCTCCACATAGCCGACGGTGGCGGTGGCGGGTCCGGCGTACGCGGTGACCCAGGCCAGGCCGGAGCGTTCCAGACGTGCCCAGCGGCGGGCGGCGGTGGTGGCGTCGACGCCGACGGCCGGGCCGATGCGGGACCAGGGGGCGCGCGGATCGGTCTGGAGGGCGTCGACGAGCGCGAGGTCGGTCTCCTCGAAGGCTGCGGTCGCTCTTCCAGGCACCCCGTACTCCTGAGTGGTAGTGGCGGAATCCGGCTCCACGGCCCGGCCTCCTGGCTTTTTCCTGCGATTGGGCGCTCTTTCTGTGCGACGGCCGGATTCTGTCCCCACTTCCGAGCCGCACCACCACCATCGCACGCCCACCCCTGAAGGAGTGTCCGTGGCTCCACCGCCCCCGGCTCCGGCCGGCACCAGAGAGCGCCTCGACCGCGGCGCGAGGATCACTGTCGGGCTGCTCTTCGGCGCCTGGCTGATCGACTACATCGACCGGCTGGTCATCAATCTCGCGCTTCCCTCGATCGGGAAGGAGTTCGACCTCAGCCGTGCGGAGCAGGGCCTGGCCGTCTCGGCCTTCTTCCTCGCGTACGCGGCATGCCAGATCCCCGGCGGGATGCTCGCCGACCGGTTCGGGGCCCGGCGGGTGACCTGCTGGGCGCTGTTGGTCTGGTCGGCGTTCACGGCGCTGACCGGGTTCGCCGGGTCGTTCGCGATCCTGCTGGTCGTCCGGTTCCTGTTCGGGGCGGCGGAGGGGATCTTCCCCGGGGCCTCGATGAAGGCGATCACCGAACGGACCACCCCGGGGCAGCGGATGGGTGCCAACGGGGTGGTGCAGTCCGCGAACGCGGTCGCCGCGGTCGTCGCACCCCTGGTGGCCGCCCCGCTGATCACGCACTTCGGGTGGCGCTCGGCGTTCTTCACGGTGGCCGGTGCCGGGGTGTTCGTGTACGCGGCGGTCCAGCTGTGGCTGCCCGAGCCGCGGGTGGAGAGGACCGGGCTCCGCGTCCCGGCCCCGAGCGGCGCCCGCGTCGTGCTGCGCTCCCGCGCCATGTGGGGGTTCGCCGCGATGTTCTTCGGCTATGACATCATCGTGTGGGGGCTCAACACGTGGGTCCCGTCCTATCTGAACGAGGAGCGGGGCGTCTCGCTGTCCTCGGCCGGTGCGCTCGCGGTCATCCCGGCTGCCGCCGCCACCGTGTCCGTGATCATCGGCGGCCGGCTCGCGGACCGGCTGCAGGGGCAGCAGCGCAGGATCGTGGTGCCGTCGATGAGCGTGTCCGCCGTCGCCCTCGTCCTGATGGCGACGGCGACGAGCACGGTGGTGTTCATCGTGTGGATGACCGTGGCGACCGCCGCGGCGTCGCTGTCGTACATGCCCGTCTACGCGGTGCCGCTGCGCAGCCTGCCGCCCGGACTCACGGGCGCGGGCGCCGGGCTGATCACGTTCGGCGGCCAGTGCGCCGGGGTGGTCGCGCCGACCGCGATGGGAGTGCTCGCGGACCGGGCTGGCTTCGGCGCCGCCTTCGGCTTCCTGGTGCTCGGTGCCGTCATAGCCGGCGTCGTCGCCGTCCTCACCCCGCAGGACACCGCCTCCTTCCGCCGGTCGCTGCGGCTGCCGGACCCCGGCGGCGCGGTGCCCGCCCTCCGACCCGTAGAAAGCGAGAAGTCATGACCACCTCCGTACCCACCGTATTCGCCGACGGGCTCGGCGCTCTGCTGCCCGCGCTGCGCGAGCTGTACCGGGATCTGCACGCGCATCCCGAGCTCTCGCTCCAGGAGACGCGCACGGCCGGCGTCGTCGCGGCCCGGCTCCGCGCGCAGTCCGGCTGGGAGGTCACCGAGGGGGTCGGTGGCACCGGTGTCGTCGGCGTGCTGCGCAACGGCGACGGGCCGACCCTGCTGCTGCGGGCCGACATGGACGGCCTGCCGGTCCTGGAGGCGACGGGGCTGCCGTACGCGTCCGTGGACCGGGCCACCGACCCCGACGGGAACGACGTGCCGGTGATGCACGCGTGCGGCCACGACATGCACATCACGTGTCTGCTCGGGGTGGCCGCGCTGCTCGCGGGGCAGCGGGACGCCTGGCGGGGCACCGTCGTCGCCGTGTTCCAGCCCGCCGAGGAGACGGCCGAGGGCGCGCGGAAGATGCTCGACGACGGTTTCGCGGAGCGGTTCCCGAAGCCGGACGTGTGTCTCGCCCAGCACGTGGGGCCGTTCCCGACGGGGGTCGTGCTGACCCGTCCGGGGGCGTTGATGGCCGCGTCCGACAGCTATCGGGTGCGCCTGTTCGGGCGCGGCGGCCACGGTTCGTCGCCCGAGACGACCGTGGACCCGGTGGTGATGGCGGCGGCGGTGGTGATGCGGCTGCAGACGGTGGTCTCGCGCGAGATCGGCGCGTCGCAGGCGGCCGTGGTGACGGTGGGGGCGATCCACGCCGGCACGAAGGAGAACATCATCCCGGACGAGGCCGAACTGAAGCTCAACATCCGCTCCGTGGACCCCGTCGTGCGGGAGAAGGTCCTCGCCGCGGTGGACCGGATCGTACGTGCCGAGGTGGCGGCTTCGGGCGCGCCCAAGGAGCCGGAGATCACCCCGCTGAACGCCTTCCCGCTCACCGTGAACACCGTGGACGCCACCGCGACGACGATCGACGGGCTGCGCGGCGCCCTCGGTGAGGACGCCGTGCTGACGCTCCCGCAGCCGCTCAACGGCAGCGAGGACTTCGGTCTGTTCGGTACCGAGCTCGGCGCGCCGTCCGTGTTCTGGCACTTCGGCGGAGCCGACCGGGCCGCGTTCGGGGGGATCGACCCGGCGGATCTCGCCACGCACGGCTTCCCGGCCGGGCTGCCCATGAACCACTCGCCGTTGTTCGCGCCGCTCCAGGACCCGACGATCGAGCTGGGGGTACGGGCCATGCTGGGCGCCGCCCTCACGTGGCTGGACGGCGGGGAGTAGGACCTGCACGGCCCCGCACCCGCTCCCTCCCGGCCGTGGAAGCCGGGCGGGTGCGGGGCAGGATCGAGTCGGCGTACCCGCCGTCGGCACGGAGGGCGCCGCCCGTGGTGGCGGAGGCGCACGGGGTGGTCCGGCGCGGCGCCGGGCCGGACCCGCCCTACCGCGCCGCCTCGAAACGTGCCAGGTGGTGGTCGTCGAGCCGGACGTCCCGGGCGGCCAGGGCCTCCTCGGCCTGCTCCACCCGGCTCACGCCGACGATCGGGGCGACGCCCTGGTGCAGCAGCCACGCGAGGACGACCTGGTTCTTCGTGGCGGAGACCTCCCCGGCGACCTCGTCCAGGACCGTGAGCACCCGGGTGGTGCCGGGGTGGTCGTACGTCTCCGGGAACGGCTTGTCCTGGCGTGTGTAGGCGCCCCAGAGCAGGGAGCTGTACGCCCACACCTCCAGCCCTTCCGCCCGGGCGAGGTCCAGGTCCTCGGCGGTGAGCAGACGGTGGCCGCCCTCGGCGAGAGGGGTGAGCGGGCGCGGCTGGGCGAGGGAGTGACGCAGTTGCAGGGCGGTCCAGGGCTCCGCGCCCTGCTCGCGGGCCAGTGACCGGGCCCGCTCGACGCGCCACGCGGGGTGGTTCGCCGCACCGACCCGCAGCGCCACCCCCTTGGCGACCAGTTCGCCGAAGGCTCCGACCGTCTCCTCCAGGGGCACGGTGCGGTCCTCGGCATGGGCCCACAGCATGTCGACGTGGTCGACTCCCAGGCGTTCCAGGCTCTCCTCCATGCCCGCGTGGACGGCGCGGGCCGACAGCCCCTCGGCGCTGTCGGGCCAGGAGTGCGGGACGAGCGGGTTCTGCCGCACCTTGGTCGCGATCCGTACGGCGTCGCGGGCGCCGGGGCGGGCCGCCAGCCAAGCGCCTATGACGCGCTCACTGGCGCCGCCGACACCGCTGGGGTCGGCCCAGAAGGAGTAGCAGTTCGCGGTGTCGAGCCAGTCGCCGCCGCCGGCGACGAAGGAGTCGAGGATCGCGAAGGCCGTGGCGGAGTCGACCTGCGTGCCGAAGCCCATGGTGCCCAGGACGATTCGGGGGTTCGTGGTGTTCATGTCCCTCATGCTCCGCCTTGAAGTGCGCTCCAGGTCAAGCCCGTTGTTCCGGCGCTTCCCCGAAAGGCGCACGGGTTCGCGAACCGGCCCGTTCCCTGCCGGACCGGACCTATGATCCGAGCGACGGCGGCCCGCGGCCGGCTCGCGCCGGGGCGGGTCCTTCTCGCGCTCGGAACCTTCAGGAGTCGTGGTGGCGGATCTCGCGGAATCGGTCGAATCGATGGAACAACTCACCGTGGCCTGGCGGGCCATGGTCCTCGACCGGGACGCCGGGGCGGACGTACGGGACCTGCCCGGGATCGCCGTGCGCTGGGCCGACTGCGGTTTCGCGTTCTGGAACTGCGTCACCCTGACCGATGCCGGCGCGGACGCGGCACTCGCCGGCCGGCGCATGAGCGAGGCCGCGGACATCATGCGGGCGAAGAGGCGGCCCGGCTTCCTGTGGGTCTTCGAAGGGCTCCTCGACGAAGAGGCGCGCGCCTCGCTGGACGCGGCGGCCGAACGGGCCGGGCTGGCGTACGCCTTTCCCGGTACGGGCATGGCCGGCGACCTGTTCCCGCTTCCCGAACCGGCGCACCCCGAGCTGGAGTTCGTCCGCGTGCGCGAGGAGGAGCAGCTGCTGGCGTACGCGGATCTCAACTCGCGCGCCTACGGCTTCCCCCTGGAGGCGGGCCGCGACGGGCTCGCCGGGTCCTCGCTGTGGAAGAGCGGGATCCACGCCTATCTGGGGCTGCGGCAGGGGGTTCCGGTGACGTGTGCCGCGACGGTGGAGGCGGCGGGCCGGCTCTTCGTGGTGCTGGTCGCCACCGATCCCCGTTGGGAGCGCCGGGGGTACGGGGAGGCGGTGACGCGCAAGGCGCTGTACGAGGGCGCCCGGGCGACGGGCCTGACCCGCGCCACCCTGCACGCGACGGCGGCGGGCGCCCCGGTGTATCCCCGGATCGGCTTCACCCCGAATTCGGCGATGCGCTTCTACGGCCTGCGGGCCTGAACATGAGGGCGCCGGACGGCGCCCACGGCCCGCCGGCCCTGTCACAGAACCGTGACAGGGGGCATCACAACCCGGGGCCCGAATGGCCTGTCCAACTGTGCGGGACGGCGGGCTGACCCACCCGCCGTCAGCAGGTGCGGCAACCGGCCGCGCCGCCCACACCTCACGGGGGACATGTTGAACACCATTGCGCGCGCCCTGCGTTCGTCCGTCGTCGTCTCGGCCGCCGGGCTGCTGCTGACCGTCACCGGGGCCGTTCTGGCCCCGGTCGCCCTCGCCGCGCCGACGGACACCGAGATGCCCGTGCTCGCCGTGTCCACCGCGGCACCCGCGGAGATCGGGCTCGGCGGTCTGCCGGTCGGCTTCACCACCACGGCGTCGAACCCCGGCACCTCCGACACCTCGTCGGCGCGGCTGATCTACCGCATCGACGGCGGGAGCGGGCTCCCGGAGAACGCCCTGAGCCTGGAGTACCGGCTGGACGGATCGGCGTGGAAGCCGGTGCCGCTGAGCGGCATCACCGGCACGGTGTACGGCGGTGAGCTGCCCGAGCGGTTCGCGCTGGCCGCCGGCAGGTCGCGGACCGTCCAGCTGCGTCTCGGGCTTCCCATGGGCACCCCGCACAACGGCGACAGCAACGGCGGCACCGACCACCTGAAGCTGACGACGATGATCTCCTACGGTGCCGCGGGCGCCGCCGGCGACACCGACGTGGACGACGTGGCGGTCAAGGGGCTGAGCACCCGCCTGTCCGGTGTGCCCGCCGCCGCGACCGCGGGCGGACCGGGGATCACCTTCCGGGCGACCGTCGACAACCCGACGGCGTCGGCGTACGAGAACGTCACCGACGTGCTGTTCACCAACCGCCACACCACCGTCCAGGTGCTGCGCTCGGGCAGGTGGACGACGCTCGAGCCGATCACTTCCCCCGCCGAACCGGATGTCTACGGCTTCGACGTGATCGGCAAGGACGTCTCCCTCGCGGCGCACGGCAGCGCCTCCGCCGAGATCCGGGTGACGTACCGCGAGGACGCGCCGGCCGGGAAGACGGAACTGTCCCCGTGCGCGATCGTCAACGAGGGTTCGATCCCGTTCAGGGGCATCACCAGTTGCGGCCGGTCGGCGACGGTCGAGGTGAAGGCGGCGGGTGCCTCCGCCACCCCGTCCCCGTCCCCCTCCACCACCGCCACCGTGTCCCCGTCGGCCACCGCGACCGCGCCGGCCTCCCCCGTCACGGCGGGCACCGGCACCGCCTCGGCGCCCTCCGGCATGGCCGCGCAACTGGCCGAGACCGGGAGCGGCGGCCTCCCGGCGACGGCGGTGGCCGCGGCGGGCCTCGTGGCGACCGGGGCGGGCGCCCTGGGCTTCACCGCGCTGCGCCGCCGCCGCGGGCGGGCCTGAGCGGACACCGGGCGGGGGCGGTTCCCCGTCGCGGCATGCGCAAGGGGTCCGGCCCCCGGCGGCGCCGGGGGCCGGACCCGTCCGGGTCTCGCGGGGTCAGGAGGCGACGAACCGCGCGATCTGACCGAGCACCACCGCGTCCGCCAGGTAACCGATGTGGGTCTGGCAGAGCACGTTGTTGTTCGTCGCGCCGCTCAGCCGCGTGCTGGTGTACGGGAGGATGATGCCGTCGCACGCCGAGTACCAGGTGGCGTACTTGGTGTCGCCCGGGGTCTCGTCACCGGAGGTGATCTGGGAGATGAACGAGGAGCCCGGGTACATCTGCTGGCAGGTCGTGTAGATCAGGCAGGCGCCGGCGTACGTGGTGCCGTGGTTGGCGCCGGCGATGGAGGCGAGGTGGCTGACACTGGTGTTGCCGCCCAGCACCTTCAGGTAGTACTGGCTGACGAGGCCGCCCATGGAGTGGTTGACGATCGCGACCTTGCTCGCGCCGGTCCTGGACTTCACGTTGTTGACGAACGTGGCCAGGCCCTGGGCGTTGGTGACGTTGTTGCCGTAGGAGTCGTACTCGTACGCGAACAGGTTCGAGCTGGACCAGCCGTTGAGGCGGAAGACGCTCATGGCGGTGGTCCAGTTGGAGGCGCTTCCGGTGTAACCGTGGACGAAGACGACCGGGGTGCTGGTCGACAGCGGCTGCACGGCGGCCGCGGGGGCCGGGGTGGGCGTCTCGGCGGCACCGGCCGTGGTGGCCGAGGAGAAGAGGGTGAACGCGACCGTGACGGCCGCGAGGACGCCGAGGAGCCGGCGCGGTGAACGACGACGCATGGAGCACTCCTGAGGGGAACGCGGGGATGTGGTGGCCTGCCCGCACAAGGTTCCGGGTACGGGGCGCCCGCGCCATCGGCTAATTCACCGGTGTCGGCAACTGGTCGGGCCGGATAGGAGACGCCTGCCGGCTGCGGTGCCCCGCCGCCGTCAACCGCCGACGTGAAAGGTGTTCCCGCCGGGATCGCGGTGTGTGCCCGGTTCGACGCCGGGCCGGCTGACCAGGAGGCGCATCCGGTCCCGCTCGGCCCGCGGCGCGGCGGGTGGACCCATCACGAGCGAGACCGGGGCGGTGGGGGCCCGGCGCAGGCGCACGCACCGGTCGTGGTCCTCCTCCACGGGCCAGCCGGACCAGGTCGCCCAGAAGTCCCGCTGGGCGTCGCGTTCCTCCTCGGTGACGTCGAGGCAGACCGCGACGATCCCGGAGCCGGCGCGCACGCCCGGATGCCCGGGGCGCAGAAGACAGAACTCGTTGCCTTCCGGATCGGCCAGCACGTCCCACGGCACGTCGCCCTGGCCGATGTCGGCCCGGGTCGCCCCGAGTGCGAGCAGGCGCGCGGTCTCCGCCTCCCAGCGCGGTCCGCCGGCCAGGTCGAGGTGCAGGCGGTTCTTGTGCGCCGGCTTCGGCCGGTCGACCTGCTCGCAGCGCAGCCGCAGGCCGCCGGTGCGCCCCCTGGTCGCGTCGGCCCAGAAGCGGGCCATGCTCCTCACGTCGCAGGCGTCGATCACGATCCCGGTCAGCATCCCGTTCCCCTGTCCTGGGCGCCCTCGTCCGCCCAGTGTGCCGTCACGCTCCTCGGGGCGTGAACTCGGTTCCGGCGTCGGTCTTATGGACACCGCGCCATGGGCGTGCTCTCATGCCGCTTACACCTTTCCAACGATGCACAACGAGCGGTGCGGGCGGGCCGGCCGGTCGGTGTGAGAACGGAGTCGCACATGAAACGCCCATCAACGCGGTGGCGGCCGAAAGGGCTGAGGCGGTGGATCGGTGGAGCCGCCGTACTCGGCACCGCAGCGGCCATGACGGTGACGGGCACGGCCGGCCCGGCGTCGGCGGGCGGTGCGCACAGCCACCGGATCCCCACGGTCACGTCCGGCGACGCCCGGTTCGAGATCCTGTCGCCCACACTGATCCGGACCGAGTACGCGGGTGACGGCGAGTTCACCGACGAGGCGACGTTCAACGCGATCGGCCGCGGCTCCTTCGCCCCGGCGGCGTACACCGCGAAGACGTCGGGCGGCTGGCTCACCCTCACGACGAGCGCGATGACACTGAAATACAAGGCCGGGTCCGGGCCGTTCGACGCCAAGAACCTGTCGGTGCGGCTCAACGCCGGCGACACCCCCGTGACCGCCGCCCCGTGGCACCGGATCACCTGTGCGCCGGGGGCGCTCTGCGAGGCCGAGAACCTGCGGGCCGACGGGGTCTCCGTGGCGTCCGACCACCGCGGCTACACCGGGTCCGGATTCGCCGCCGGGTTCGAGAGCACCGGCGCCTCCCTGTCGTCCGACATCGATGTCAGAACGGCGGGCGCGTACCGGCTCGCGGTGCGGTACGCCAACGCGCGCGGCGGTGACGGGCAGACGGAGCCGCGCACGCTCAGCGTGTCCGTGGACGGCGGGGACGAGCAGCGGGTGACCCTGGCGCCGACGGCGGACTGGGACACCTGGGACGTCGCCTCCACCGGGGTGCGGCTGGACGCCGGGCACCACACGGTCAGCCTGACCCGGACCGCCGCGGACTCCGGCAGCGTCAACGTCGACAGCGTCGCGCTGCTGGGCGAGGACGAGGCGTTCCCGCCCGCGTCCACCACGGCGATCGCGGACTGCCGGTTCGGCGTGAGCTGCGAGGCGGAGGCCGGGCGCATCGACGGTACGACGAGGGTGGCGACCGATCATCAGGGCTTCGCCGGCAGCGGCTTCGTCGCGGAACTCAACCAGGGCTCGTCGCTCACCACGCGTGTGGTGGAGGTCCCCTCGGACGGCACGTACACCCTGCGCGTCCGTTACGCCAACGGGGCGGGCGGCGACGGCCGGCACCAGACGCGTACCGCCACCGTGTCGGCGGGCGGAGCCACCGGCACCCTGTCGTTGCCCGCTACGGACGACTGGGACACCTGGTCCACGGCCACCCTGCCCGTCCACCTGAAGGCGGGGGCCAACGACGTCACGCTGAGCTGCCCCGACGCGGACAGCTGCCATGTGAACGCGGACACGGTGTCCGTCGCCGCGCCCGCCGACCCGGCCCCGCAGCCGCATGTGGCCCTCGGTGGTTACCGGCGCGGCCTCGACGGCGTCACCGGCAACGGCGCCGCCCCCGTCACCACGCCCGGCCTCCTCAACCGGGACGGCTGGTACCTCCTCGACGACACCCCGTCGGCGCTCTACGACACCGCGTCGCGGAAGGTCACCCAGCGCTCCGGCCACAACGGCGCTCCCTACCAGGACGGTTACCTCTTCGGCTACGGCCACGACTACAAGCAGGGCCTCGGCGACCTGGCCACCCTCACCGGCCCGCCCGCGCTCCTGCCCTCCTGGGCGTACGGCGTCTGGTACTCGGAGTACATCGACCGCACCGACGCGGACTACCGGAACACGATCCTGCCGAAGTTCCGGTCCGAGGGCGTGCCGCTGGACGTGCTCGTGACGGACACCGACTACAAGGCCGTGAACGCGTGGAGCGGCTGGGAGATCGATCCGGCCAGGTTCCCCGATCCGAAGGGGTTCTTCGACTGGTCCGAGGCGCAGGGCCTGCACAACACCCTCAACGTGCACCCCAGCATCCTCGCCGCCGACCCGAAGTTCGCCCAGGCGCAGAAGACCGCCAAGGGCAAGCTGAAGAAGGGGAGTTGCGGCGGAGGCGCGGGGCCGGACTGCTACGTCTTCGACTTCGGCGACCCCGATCAGCTGCAGGCGTACATGGATCTGCACCGGTCCATGGACGAGCAGGGCAACGACTTCTGGTGGATGGACTGGTGCTGCGACGCGGCGCAGTCGTCACTGCCGGGTGTGACCCCGGACGCATGGATCAACCAGCAGTACGCCGACGCCACCGGTGAGCACCTCGACCGGCCGTTCGTCCTCTCGCGCGCCTTCGGTTCCCTCCAGGCCTCCGGTTACAGCGGCCAGCAGGCGGTGCCCACCGGCCCCTGGGCGGACAAGCGCACCACGGTCCACTTCACCGGCGACACGTACTCCACCTGGGGGACCCTGAAGTTCGAGGTGGGATACACGCCGGCCGAGTCGGCGGCGACGGGGATGGCCAACGTCACCCATGACATCGGCGGCCACAACGACACGACGGGCCTCAAGGGCTCGGAGACGTTCACCGACGGCGGCGGGACGCACACCACGTCGAAGCTGCCCGACGACCTGTACGCGCGCTGGGTCCAGTTGGGCACCTTCCAGCCCGTCGACCGGCTGCACAGCAACCACAGCGACCGGCTGCCCTGGCAGTACGGTGACGAGGCGTCGGCGTCCGCGGAGAAGTTCCTCGGCCTGCGGGAGAAGCTGCTGCCCTACACGTACACGCTCGCCGAGGAGGCCAACCGGACCGGCGTGCCGATCGTCCGGCCGCTGTACCTGGAGTACCCGGAGGAGCAGCAGGCGTACACGAGGGCCGGCAGCGAGTACTTCTACGGTTCCGACATGCTGGTCGCACCGGTCACCACGCCCGGCACCTCCACGAAGACGTCGGTCTGGTTCCCGCCGGGGCAGTGGACGGACTACTTCACCGGCAAGACCTACGAGGGCGGCACCACCCAGGACGTGACGACCACGCTGGACACGATGCCGGTGTTCGTCAGGGCCGGCGGGATCGTGCCGGCCCGGACGCATGACGTCGCGCACGACGGGGCGGCCGGCTCGGACGATCTCACGCTCACGATCGCCCCGGGCGGCTCGGGTTCCTTCAGCCTCTACGAGGACGACGGGGGTGCCCCGGGTGCTGTCCGGAGCGCCACGACGAAGATCTCGTACAAGGAGTCGGGCGGGCGCCACACGGTGTCGGTCAGCCCTGCGAAGGGGGCCTTCCGGGGTCAGCCGAAGGACCGGGTGTGGACCCTGTCGATACCGGCGGACCACGCGCCCGGGCACGTCACGGCGACCGGCGCGCATCTGTCCGCGCACGCGTACAGGTGGGACGCCGGCTCCAAGACCCTGACCGTCACCCTGCCGAGGCGCGGCGTCCATGCGCCGGTGACCGTCACGTACTGGTAGGAGCCCCTGCTCAGGGCCACCTGGCGGCCGGTCAGTCCTTGCCGGCCGGCTGCCAGGACAGGCCCCAGCCGTATGCGAGGTCGACGGCCTGCTGTTTGAGGATGCCGGGCGGCAGCAGTACGTACTTCGCCTCCCGCCGGACGATGAGTTCCCCGCCGATGTTCTCGATGAGGGCGATCGCCGCCACCGGTGAGGGGACCGTGCACTCGTCGAGCAGCACCTCGATCGGTGGCCCGGCGGGCGGGTGGAGCGTGGCCACGCCGTGCAGGCCCGCGAAGCTCGACGCACCGGAGTAGATGGCCACGAACACCAGGAGGCGCTTGATCTCCGATGTGTGGTCGAGGTTGATGGTGAGGTTCTCGCCGGACTCGCTGCCGCCGGTCCGGTCGTCGTGGTCCAGCTGGACGTAGGGCGGCTGGTCGAACGAGCCGAACTGGTTGTTGATGGGGTGCACGATCCCGCTCGCCCCGTTCTGCAGCTCCCACAGGCAGGAGAGGTCGAGGTCGACGTCCTCGAGGCGGACGGCGCCGCGGCCCTTGTTCATCCAGCCGCGCGGGGGTGTGCGGGCGCTCCAGGAGAGGTTGACCCGCATGGCGCCGGAGGTCGCGCCCTGTTTGGCGAGCGAGACGGAGGGCGCCGTCTTGGTGAGCGTGATCTTCGTCAACCGCACCGGTGGTACGGGGACGGGCGGGTCGGGCGGGACGGGCGGCGCGGGCTCGTCGACGGTGATGCCGAAGTCGGTGGCGAGCCCGGCCAGACCGGAGGCGTATCCCTGGCCCACGGCCCGGAACTTCCACGCGCCGTTGCGCCGGTACAGCTCACCGAGGACGAACGCGGTCTCCGTGGTGGCGTCCACCGGGTCGAACCGTGCCGTCTCGACACCGCTGGCCGCATCGAGCACCCGCACGTAGAGGCCGGCCACCCTGCCGAACGTGCCGTCGGTGGAGGCCGCGAGGACCACGCTCGCGATGTCCTGCTCCACTGCGGAGAGCGCCACCTGGATCGTCTCGACCACACCGGCACCGTCCTGGCGCCGGCCCTCGTGCCGCACGGCGCCACGGGGGTGCACGGGCTGGTTGTAGAACACGAAGTCGTCGTCCGAGCGGACCCTGCCGCCCGCCGTCAGCAGCAGGGCAGACGCGTCGACGTCGGGCGCCCCGGGACCGGTGCGCCAGCCGAGCTCCACCCGCACGCCCGCACTCGCGATCGGCGTGTTGGCGCCCTTGGGCAACGACATGTGGCTCCCCCTCAGCAGTCCGCCCGACTCGGGAAGCGTACGGAATGCCGAGGTGTCCACGCCATCGAACCAGTGAATTACCCTGCCTCGTTGGAGAGTTGGCAGGGCCCGCCCCCGGCGCAGGCCGGGGGCGGGCCCTGCGGGCGACGCGGATCAGCGGACTTCGAGGCTCCGCTGCTCCTTGAACGCGGCGCAGTTGGAGTTCTCCACGGACACGTACACGTTGGCGATGTGGCCGCCCCAGCTCACGCAGTGGCCCTTGCCGTAGACGTAGGCCGGGCCGGCGTACGACGTGTAGTTCCCGTAGTCCCCCGCCGACTCGTCGGTGTCGGCGACGTAGATGTGCGTGGACATCTCCTTCGCCGCGCCCGGGTTGGACCGGATGGTCACCACGCAGTTCTTGCCGTTCGACGCGTTGTACGTCAGGTAGACCGTGCCGAGGGAGCCCACGGCGGCGGAGTTCACGGTCTTGTAGGCGCTCCCGCAGACCTTCTGCGGGGTGACGTTGGGCGCGGCGGAGGCGGTCGGGCCGAAGGCGGCCGTCGCACCGGCCATCAGGGTGGTCAGGGCCCCGGCGGTCGCGAGAGTACGGATGTTTCGCATATTTCCCCCTTGTAGCTCAGAGAGTGCTTTGCTCCCACTTGTTGGGACCTCCGAGGGGCACGGATGGTTGTACCCGGATTGCCTGGGATCTCCTGGTGCGTCATCGGCTAGGACAGGGGACGCGCTCCAGGGGCGGGCAGGAAGCCCGTGACCTGGAAGTACGTCAGGTAGCGGGTCAGGACCTCGTCGGTGAGGGGCTGTTGGTGGACGCCCGCCCCCGCCGCGGCCCGGGCCGTGCGGCTGGAGTCGAAGCGGCGGTGGTCCGCCTCGTCGTGGCCGGCCCGTCCCTCGTCGCCGAGGAACAGCTGGGCGGCGTTGTCCGGGTGTCCGGCCACCCGGGCCCGCCACTCCTCGGGGGTCACGGACCGCAGCTCGTACCCGAGGCGGGCCGCCGCCTCGAAGACGCGGCCCAGGGACGGCGCGTCCGGGTTGGTGTAGTGGTACGCCCCGGCCCCGGCCCGGCCGGAGGTGCTGAGCGCCACCACGGCGGCGCTGACGTAGTCCACGGGCACCCAGTCGGTCGTCCCGTGCGCCAGGTCGGGCACCGCCGCGGCCTGGAGGCAGCCCTTGATGAGCTGCCAGAGCAGGTCGCGGTCCTGGCAGGCGCCGGTGGCCGTGTCGCCGCTGATGCGGCCGGGGCGGTGGACGGTCACCGGCAGACCGCGCTCGCGGGCCAGGCCGACGAGCTGCTCGGCGACCCATTTGCTCTGGGCGTACCCGTCGGGCAGGCCGGCCGCCGGGCCGGTGGGGGACGACTCGGTGAGCGGTTCGGGGTCCGCGCCGCGCGACGGGGCGTACACCCCGGTGGTGGAGACGTAGTGCAGGCCGGGCGAGGCGGAGTCCGCGAGAAGGCGCAGCAGTTCCTCGCTGCCGGCCACGTTGGGCGCGCGCAGATCACCGTAGGGGGCGGCGAAGTTGACGCGTGCCCCGTTGTGCAGGACGGGGCCGAGGCGACGGGCGAGGGCGGTCCGCTCGTCCGGTGCGAGGCCGAGGCCGGGGGCGGCGAGGTCGCCCGGGAGGGGGTGGATCAGGTCGGCGTACCGGGGGCGCCACAGGCCGTAGTGCTCCAGGTTCGCCCGGACGCGCCGGGCCGCGCTGTCGGCGCTCGACGCCCGGACGAGGCAGTCGACCGGGCCGTCCGTGGCCTCGATGAGGTCACGCAGGAGAAAGGCGCCGAGGAAGCCCGACGCGCCGGTGAGCAGGGGGCGCGCGGAGGGGCGGGCGGGGCGCGGCCGGGCAGGGCTCCGGCGGGCGGCGGTGATGTCGGACGCGAGCCGGACCTCGGCGGCGAAGTCCGGGGCGGGTGCGCCCTCGTGCTCCTCCTCCCCCGGTGTCCGGCCCAGCAGGCGGTCGACGCCCTCGACGGTGGGTGTCGCGAACAGGGCGCGCAGGGCGGGGCGCCGGCCGCAGCGCTCCTCGATCCGGCGGGCCAGGGTCACGGCGAGCAGGGAGTGGCCGCCCAGCGCGAAGAAGTCGTCGGTGACACCGACTTCGGGTACTCCGAGGGTCTGGGCGAACACCTCGCACAGCTCGCGTTCCCGGGCGGTGCGCGGCGCCCGCCCGCCGGCCGCCACCGGGTCGTCGGGGGCGGGCAGGGCGCGCCGGTCGGTCTTGCCGTTGGGCGTCACGGGGAGGACGTCGAGCCGGACGTGGGCGGCGGGGACCATGTGGTCGGGCAGGGTGGTGGCGAGGTGGGCGCGCAGTTCGGCCCAGCCGGGGGCGGCGGTGCCTGCGGCCGGGACGGTGTAGGCGACGAGGCGCCGGTCGCCGGGGCGGTCCTCGCGCACGGTGACGCAGGCGGCGGCGACCCCGGGGTGCGCGGTGAGCGTCGCCTCGATCTCACCGAGTTCGATGCGGAAGCCGCGGAGCTTGACCTGGTCGTCGACGCGGGAGACGTAGCGAAGGCGCCCGTCCGGCGTCCACCGCACCAGGTCGCCGGTGCGGTACATGCGGCCGCCCGCACGGTCGAACGGGTCGGCGACGAAGCGGGACGCGGTGAGGGCGGCCCGGCCGTGGTAGCCGCGCGCGAGGCCCTCGCCGGACACGTACAGCTCGCCGGTGACACCCGGCGGTACGGGCGCCAGCCGGTCGTCGAGCACGTGGATGCGGGTGCCGTCGACGGGGGCGCCGATGGGGACGCTGCGGTCGGGGGCGAGCGGGCCGTCCGCGTGCTGGAAGGCGCTCATGGTGGCGCAGACGGTGGTCTCCGTCGGGCCGTAGGCGTTGACGAGGAAGCGGCCCCCGGCCCAGGCGTGGACCAGGGCGGGCGGGCACGCCTCGCCGGCGAGGACCATGGTGAGGCCGGGGGGCAGGGAGCCGGGCGGCATCACGGCGAGGGCGGCGGGCGGGATCGTGAGGTGGGTGACGCCCCGGTCGCGTACCAGGCCGGCCAGGGCGGGGCCGGGCAGCAGGGCGTCGCGTTCGTCGATCTCCAGGCAGGCGCCGGTGAGCAGCCCCATGCACAGCTCCCAGAACGCGGCGTCGAAGCTGACCGACGCCATGTGCAGCACCCGGCTGCCCGGTCCGACGCGCAGCCGCTCGCTCTGGGTCCTGGCCATGGCCCGTACGCCGCGGTGGGTGACGACGACACCCTTGGGCCGGCCGGTCGAGCCGGAGGTGTAGATGACGTACGCCGGGTTGGCCGGGTGGACGCGGGCCCGGGCGGCCCGGCCACCGTCGCCCAGGTCATCGGTGTAGAGGTGCGGCACCGGGTGCCCGGGCAGGCGGCGGTGGAGTTCCGGGGTGGTCAGGAGCAGGCGGGGCCGCGCGTCGTCGAGCATGTGGGACAGGCGCCGGGCGGGGTAGTCCGGGTCCAGCGGCACATAGGCGGCGCCCGCCTTGAGGACGGCGAGCAGGGCCACGACGAGCTGGTGGGTGCGGGGCAGGGCGACGGCCACCCGGTCCTCGGGGCCCACGCCCCGGTCGGTGAGGTGCCGGGCGAGGGCGTCGGCTCGGGCGTCGAGTTCGCCGTAGGTGAGGGTGGTGTGCGCGTCGCGGACGGCCGGGGCGGCGGGGGTGCGCCGGGCCCACTCCTCGAAGAGCGCGGGGAGGGTCGTGGCGGGCAGGTCGTCGGCCGGCCCGGTGCCGAGGGCGGTGAGGCGGTGGTGCTCGGCGGGGGTGAGCAGGTCGTACGTGTGCAGGGGGCGGTCCGGGTCGGCGGTGACGGCGCCGAGCAGCAGCACGAGCCGGTCGGCGAGGCCCTGGACGGTGGGCGCGTCGAAGAGTTCGGTGGCGTAGTCGACGGTGCCCCGCAGGCCGTCGAGGGCGCCGGTGTCGTCGTAGGTCTCGGTGAGGGCGAACGACAGGTCGAACTTGCTGACCTCGGCTTCGGCGGGCATGCCGGTGACGGTGAGGCCGGGCAGGTCGACGGCGGCGGGTGCCTGGTTCTGGAGGACCAGCATGGTCTGGAAGAGCGGGTGGTGGCTCTGGGCACGTGCGGGGTTGAGGAGTTCGACCAGCCGCTCGAAGGGCACGTCCTGGTGGGCGTAGGCGGCCAGGTCGAATTCCCTTACCCGGCCGAGGAGTTCCCGGAAGGTGGGGTCGCCGGTCAGGTCGGTGCGCAGGACGAGGGTGTTGACGAAGAAGCCGACGAGACCGGTCGCGGCCTCGTCGGTGCGCCCGGCGACGGCCGTGCCCAGGGGGATGTCGTCGCCCGCGCCGTGCCGGGACAGGACGGTCGCCAGGGCGGCCTGGAGGACCATGAAGACGCTGGAGCCGCAGGTGCGGGCGAGTTCCGTGACGTGGCGGGCGGTGGCCCGGTCGACGGAGAAGCCGAGGGTGGCGCCGGTGTGCCGGGAGGTTGCGGGGCGCGGCCGGTCCCAGGGCAGCTCGACCGCCTCGGGGAGCCCGTCCAGCGCGTGTTTCCAGTGGTCGAGCTGTCGGCGGAGGAGGCTGTCGGGGTCCTGTTCGTCGCCGAGCAGGTCGCGTTGCCACAGGGTGTGGTCGGCGTAGTCGACGGGCAGCGGTGCCCAGGCGGGCGCCTCGCCCCGGACGCGGGCCCGGTAGGCGGCGCCCAGGTCGTGGGCGAGCGGAGCCAGCGAGGTGCCGTCGGCGGCGATGTGGTGGACGACGAGCACCAGGACGTGGGCGTCGGGGGCCAGGCGGAGCAGGGTCGCCCGGAGCGGCAGGCTGCGCTCGATGTCGATGGCCTCGGCGGTGGCGGCCGCGACGCGATGGCGGAGCTTCGCCTCGTCGACGCTCTCCACGGTGAAGGGGACGACGACGTCGTCGGGCGCGGTGATGTGCTGGTGCGGCCCGTCCTCGCCCTCGGGGAAGACGGTGCGCAGGGCGGTGTGCCGTGCGATGACGTCGGCCACGGCGGTGCCCAGCGCGTCGGCGTCGAGTGGTCCTTCGATGCGTACGGCGAGGGGGATGTTGTAGGTGGCGGAGGGGCCGTCGAGCCGGTGGAGGAACCACAGCCGCTGTTGCGCGTACGACAGCGGGAGTTCGGCGGGGCGCGGTTGCGGCACCAGGGCGGGGCGGGTGCCGCCCTCCGCGCCCTCCAGGGCGGTGGCGAGCGCGGCGACGGTGGGGTGTTCGAAGAGGGTGCGGATGTCGGTCTCGGTGTGCAGGGCGGTACGGATGCGGCCCACGAGGCGGGTGGCGAGCAGGGAGTGGCCGCCCAGGGCGAAGAAGCTGTCGTCGGTGCCGACGCGGTCCACGCCGAGCACGTCGGCGAACAGCCCGGCCAGGATCTCCTCCATGGCGCTGCGCGGCGCCCGGCCCGCGGCAGTGCGCGGGCCGGTGGGCGCGGGCAGGGCCGCCCGGTCGATCTTGCCGTTGGGGGTCAGGGGCAGGGCGTCCAGCGGCTGGATGGCGGCCGGAACCATGTAGGCGGGCAGAACCCGGCCGACGTGTGCGGCGAGCAGCCCGGGGTCCGGTGTCTCGCCGGGCGCGGCGACGACGTAGGCGGTGAGGGTGCGGTCGCCGGGCAGGTCCTCGCGTACGAGGACGCAGGCGGCGCGGACCGCCGGGTGGTCGCGCAGGACCGTTTCGATCTCGGCGGGTTCGATGCGGTGGCCGCGCAGTTTGATCTGCTGGTCGGCCCGGGCCACGTACCGCAGGGTGCCGTCGGCGTCCCGGCGGACCAGGTCGCCGGTGCGGTACATGCGGGCCCCGTCGCCCGCGAAGGGGTCGGCGACGAAGCGGACGGCGGTGAGGGCGGGCCTGCCCAGGTAACCGCGCGCGACGCCGGTGCCGGCGAGGTACAGCTCGCCCTCGACGCCGGGCGGCACGGGGCTCATCGCCGTGTCCAGGACGTAGGCGCGCATGCCGTCGAGCGGGTGGCCGACGGGGGGCGCGCCCTCTGGGTCGTGGTCGGGGCGGACGTGGTGGGCGGTGGCGAAGGTGGTGGTCTCGGTGGGGCCGTAGACGTGCAGGACGGTGGTCGCGGGGTGGGCGGCGGCCACGCGCTGCATGACGCCCGGGGCGGCTGTCTCGCCACCGGCGGCGACCAGGCGCAGCTGTCCGAGGGATCCTGGGTCGGTCTCGGCCAGGACGTTGAACAGGGCCGTCGTCAGGAAGGCGGCGGTGACGCCGTGCCGGGTGACGAGGTCGCGCAGGACGTCGGGCTGGAGCGGTCCTTCGGGGGCGACGACGACGCGCCCGCCGCGCAGGAGCGGCGCCCAGATCTCGAAGGTGGAGGCGTCGAAGACGTACGCGGAGTGCAGCAGGACCGCGTCGGCGGCGCCGCCGTCCCAGCCGTGGTGGGCGGCCAGGGCGGCGATGTCGCCGTGGCTGACGCCGACGCCCTTGGGCAGTCCGGTCGACCCGGAGGTGAACATGACGTACGCGAGCCGGTCGCCGCCCGGTGCGGCGGGGAGCGGGCCCGGGGCGGCGGGGCCTCCGGTGAGGACCCGGCCGGCGCCGTCGACGGTCAGGAGGGCGGTGTCGGGGCCGAGTCGGCGGACCCAGGGCAGGGTGGCGGTCGTCTCGTCGACGACGAGGACGCGCAGGGGGACGGCCTCGGTGACCCGGTGGAGCCGTTCGGTGGGCCAGCGGGGGTCGAGCGGGACGTAGGCGCCGCCCGCCCGGAGGGCGGCCAGCGAGGCGGTGACGGTGGCGGCCGAACGGGCCAGGAGGATGCCGACGCCGTCCTCGGCCCCGGTCCCGAGTCCTGTCAGGTCGGCGGCGAGGCGGTCCGCGAGACCGGTCAGCTGTGCGTACGTCAGCTGCTCGCCGGCCCCGGAGACGGCCACCGCGTCCGGGTGGCGGGCGGCACGCTCGGCGACCGCCTCCGGGACGCTCAGGGTGGTGGTGCCCGCGGGGAGGGGGGCGCCCGTCCCCCGGGTGGTCAGCTCTTCGCGTTCGCCGTCGAGCAGGAAGGGCGCGGTGTCGGCACGCCGGCCGAGGTCCCGCGCCATCGCCGTCAGCAGCTGTCGCATGCGGGAGACGGTCTCGGCGACCTGCTGCCGGTCGAGGACGGCGGCCCGGTAGCCGAAGGTGATCCTCAGGGTGTCGCCGGGGGCGACGGTGAGGGTGAGCGGGTAGTGGGCCGCGTCGGTGCCGCTGAACCCGGTGACGGTGAGGCCGGGCAGCCCGCGCTGGGCGGTGCGCAGGGCTTCGGCGTCCATCGGGTAGTTCTCGAACACGACGAGGGTGTCGAAGAGTTCGTCCAGGCCGGTGACGCCCCGGATGTCGCTGAGGCCCACGTGCTGGCTGCCGAGGAGCCGGCCCTGTTCGGCCTGGAGCCGGGTCAGGAACTCGGCCAGGGTCTCGCCGGACGCGGGGCCGGTCCGCACGGGCACGGTGTTGATGAACAGGCCGACCATGGACTCGACGCCGGGGAGCTCCGGCGGGCGTCCGGAGACGGTGGTGCCGAAGACCACGTCGCTCCGGCCGGTGAGGTGGCCGAGCAGCAGGCCCCAGGCGCCCTGGACCAGGGTGTTCAGGGTGAGGCGGTGGGCGCGGGCCGTCTCGCGCAGGCGGTGCGTCGTGGCCGCGTCCAGGTCGAGGACGAGCGTTTCGGGCAGTTCGGCGGCGCCGTCCGGGCCGTTCCGCTCCGCGAGGAGGGTCGGCGCCTCGATGCCGGCCAGGGCGGCGGACCAGGTGTCGAGGGCGGCGGCGCGGTCCTGCTGGGAGAGCCAGACGAGGTAGGCGCGGTACGGGGTGACGCGCGGCAGCGCGCTGTCGTCGCCGCCCGTCGCGTACAGCTCGAACAGCTCCCGCACGAGCAGGGGCAGCGACCATCCGTCGAACAGGATGTGATGGCTCGTCATGACCAGGCGGTGGCGGTCCGGCGCGGTGCGCACGAGGGTGAACCGCATCAGGGGCGGCGTGGCCAGGTCGAAGCGGCGGGTGCGGTCCGCGGCCAGGAAGGCGGTGAGACGGGCCGCCCCCGCCTCCGCGCCGTCACCGGACAGGTCGAGTTCCTCCAGGGGTACGGGGACCTCGGCCGCGACCGCCTGCACGGGTTCGTCCAGGTCCTCGTGGAGGAAGCCGACGCGCAGGTTGGCGTGGCGGCGCAGCAACGCCGCGATGGCGGCGCGCAGGGCGGTGACGTCGACGGGGCCTTCGAGGTCGAAGACGAACTGCGCGGTGTAGACGTCAACGGCGTGCGAGTCGTACAGGGCGTGGAAGTACATCCCGGCCTGCAGCGGTGTCAGGGGGAGTACGTCCTCCAGTCGGAACCCGTTCACTTGCGTCCACCCCACTTGTTCTGCAGTCGGTCGATCTGGGCCTGGTTGAGCGAGACCAGGGGAAGGTCGGACGGCGTGTAGCCGCCTGCTCCGGGCTGTTCGGTGTGTTCCGCGATGGCGCGCAGGGCGCGGTTGAACGTCTCGGCGAGTGCGCCCACGTCCTCCTCCTTCAACAGGTCGCTGGGCCAGGTCCAGCGGGCCACCAGACGCGGCCCCTCCGGCAGGTCCTCGGTGTGCGCGTTGATGTCGAGGACGTGGTGCACGGGCATGTCCGGGTCCTGGCCGCGCGGCCCGCCGGCGTCGAGCAGGACCTCCCAGTCGCCGCCCGCCGCCCGGCCGGGTGCGGCGTACCGCCCCAGGTAGTTGAAGCCGATCTGGGGCGCGGGGGCGGCCAGCCGGGGGCCCGTCGCGGGGTTGAGGTGGCGCAGCATGCCGTGGCCGACACCGTGGTCGGGGATGGTGCGCAGTTGTTCCTTGACGCGCTTCACCGCACGTTCGACGAGCGCGGCGTCGAAGCGTGCCGGGTCGCGGGCGTCGAGAGGCCCGGGATCGAGCCGGACCGGATGGAGGCTGGTGAACCAGCCGACCGTGCGGGACAGGTCGATGTGGTCGGCGATCTGTTCGCGGCCGTGGCTCTCCAGGTCGAGCAGGACGGCGGTGTCCGGCCGGGGGCTCGCGGGGCGCCGGCCCCGCCGGGCGTTGACGGCGAGGGCGAGCGCGGTGAGCAGGATGTCGTCGACTCCGGCGTGGAAGGCGCCCGGGACGGTGGTGAGCAGGGGCTTCGTCCAGGTGGCGGGCAGGTGGGTGGTGAGGGTGCGGGTGCCGTCGGCCGTGTCCAGGTACGGGTCGAGCGGCCGGTATCCGAGCTGCGGGTCCGGGGTCCTCAGCATCTCCTCCCACAGCGGCAGTTCGCTCGTGCGGGCGGGGGTGCGGGCCTGTTCGGTCAGGAGCTGGGACCAGCGCCGGTACGAGGTGGTCGCGGCGGGCAGTGCGGGTGCCGTGCCGGTGGCCACCTGCCAGGCGTGGGCGAGGTCGTCGGCGAGGATGCGCCAGGAGACCGCGTCCACGGACAGGTGGTGCACGACCAGCAGCAGCCGTCCGCGTGCGCCGGGTCCGGCGTCGCCCCAGACGGCCTCGAAGACGGCACCGGCGGAGGGCCGCAGGCGCCTGCGGGCGCGTTCGCCCGCTTCGGTGAGGGCGGCCCGGGCGGCGTCGGCGTCGAGCCCCGTGAGGTCGACGCGGGTGAAGCGGCGCCCGGCCGTGACGGCTCCGGGCGGCAGCGTTTCGAGTACGGGTTCGCCCCCGGCGGTGCGGGTGACCCGCAGGCGGAGCATGTCGTGGTGGTCGGCGAGGAGTTGGAGCGCGGCGACCAGGGTGTCCTCGCGGGCACCGGCGGGGGTGCTCAGCACACCGGACTGGTTGTAGCCGTCGGTGGTACCGGGGCGTTCCAGGAACCAGGCGGCGATGGGGGTGGGTTCCATGGTGCCGGTGCCGTGCCCGTCCGGTTCGGCGGTGACGCCGTCCAGCGGTGCGGCGACGGCGGCGATGGCCTCGGGGGTGCGGTGGACGAAGACGTCGCGGGGTGTGACGCCGAGCCCGGCTTCCCGGACACGGCTGACGAGCTGGATGGACAGGATGCTGTCGCCCCCGAGCGCGAAGAAGTCGTCGTCGGTGCGGACGGCGGGCGCGCGCAGCACGGAGGCGAACGCGTCGCACAGGACGCGTTCGGACGCGGTACGCGGCTCCCGGCCCGGCCGGGCTGCGGCGGGGCGCTCCGGTGCGGGGAGGGCGGCGCGGTCCGTCTTGCCGTTCGGCAGCAGCGGCAGCGCGTCCAGGGTCATGAAGGCGGCGGGCACCATGTACGGCGGCAGGGCCGCGGTGAGCCGGGTGCGCAGTTCGCCGTCGGTGAGGGGGGCGGCGCCCACGGTGTAGGCGACCAGGCGCCGTTCGCCGGGCCGGTCCTCGCGGACGAGGGCGCAGGCGGCGGTGATGCCGTCGATGCCGGTGAGGGCCGTCTCGATCTCGCCGGGCTCGACGCGGAAGCCGTTCAGCTTGACCTGGTCGTCGGCACGGGAGACGTAGTGGAGCAGTCCGTCGGCGTCCCGTCGGACGAGGTCGCCCGTGCGGTACATGCGGCTGCCGGCCGGGCCGAAGGGGTCGGCGACGAAGCGGGTGGCGGTGAGGCCGGGGCGGCCGAGGTAGCCGCGGGCGAGGCCGACGCCGGCGATGTGGAGTTCGCCGGTCACCCCGGCCGGTACGGGCTGGAGCGCGGCGTCCAGGACGTAGGCGCGGGTGTTGTCGATGGGGCGGCCGAGGGGGGCTCCCCCTTCTTCTCGCCCGGCTCCGACGTGGTGGGCGGTCGCGTCGATCGTTGTCTCGGTCGGGCCGTAGAGGTTGTGGACGTCGGCCGCCCAGGCCCGGCCGGCCCGGGCCGCCAGGGCCCCGGTCAGGGGCTCGCCGCCGCACGCGACGGCCCGCAGGGCCGGGGGTGCCGCCTCGGGCCCGGTCTCGGTGAGGAGCAGCGCGAGGTGGGAGGGCACGAACTGGGCGATGGTGACGCCCTCGTCGCGCATCCGGGCCAGCAGGCCGGCCGGGTCGTGGTTGAGGGCGGGCGGTACGGGGCAGGTGGCGCCGCCGTGCAGCAGGGGCAGCCAGGTCTCCCACACCGAGGCGTCGAAGCTCGGCGAGGTGCGGGCGAGGACCCGGTCGTCGTCGGTGAGGCCGAAGTGGCGGGCCATCCACGCCATGTGGTTGGTGAGCGAGGCGTGGGTGACGACGACGCCCTTGGGCCGGCCGGTGGAGCCGGAGGTGTAGATGACGTACGCGGCGTCGTCCGGGCCGGGCGCGGCGTCGTCCGGTGGTGCGCCGCGTCCGGCCGGCCAGGCGGACCGGTCGCCGAGCGCGAGGCGGGGCACGGCCGTGAACCGGGCGGCGCGCGCCGGGTCGTGGACGAGGAGAAGGGCCGGACGGGCGTCGTCCAGCATGTGCCTCACGCGCGCCTCGGGGTAGTCCAGGTCGACGGGCAGGCAGGCCGCCCCGGCCTTGGCGACCGCGAGCATCGCGACGACCTGGTCGGTGGTGCCTTCGGCGGCGAGGGCGACGAGGTCGCCGCGGCCGATGCCCCGGTCGTGGAGGTGGTGGGCCAGGTCGTCGGACAGGGCGTCCAGTTCGGCGAAGGTGAGCCGCCGCTCGCCGGCCCGGACGGCGGTCCGCCCGGGGGTCCGGGCGGCTTGGGCGCGGAACGCCTCGGGGGCGGTGCGGGCGTGCACCGGGCGGACGGGTCCCGGAGCGGCCCGCTCCAGCTCCGCGCGCTCGTCCGCGTCCAGGAACGCGGCGGTGCGGACGCGCCCGTCGGGGTCGGCGGCGAGCGAGGCGAGCAGGCGGGTCAGGCGCGCGGCCAGGGCGTGCGCGGTGGCGGGCTCGAACAGATCGGTGGAGAACTCCAGGTTCCCGTCCAGACCGGTGGGCCGGCCCGTGTCGTCGCGGGTCTCGGTGAAGGTGAAGGTGAGGTCGAACTTGCTGATTTTGGTGCGCACGGGCTGTTCGGTCACGGTGAGACCGTCCAGGCCGAGAGCGGTGTCCGCCTGGTTCTGGAGAACGATCATGGTCTGGAAGAGCGGGTGGTGGTCCTGGGCCCGGGCCGGGGCGAGGGCGTCCACCAGGCGTTCGAACGGCAGGTCCTGGTGGGCGTAGGCGGCCAGGTCGAACGCCCGGACCCGGTCCAGGACTTCGGTGAAGGTGGGGTCGCCGGTCAGGTCGGTGCGCAGGACGAGGGTGTTGACGAAGAAGCCCACCAGATCGTCCAGTGCTTCGTCGGTGCGCCCGGCGACGGCGGTGCCGAGGGGGATGTCGTCGCCGGCCCCGTGCCGGGAGAGCAGGACGGAAAGGGCCGCCTGGAGCACCATGAACAGGCTGCATCCCCGGGCGCGGGCCAACTCCGCGAGCGCCCGGTGCGTGTCCGCGTCGACGGGGAAGGCGAAGGCGTCGCCCCGGTACGTCAGGACGGCGGGGCGCGGCCGGTCCAGGGGCAGGGCGAGCAGGCCCGGGCTGCCCGCCAAGGCGGTGCGCCAGAAGTCCAGCTGGCGGGCGGCCCGGCTGCCGGCGTCGTTCTCGTCGCCGAGGAGGGCGCGCTGCCACAGGGTGTAGTCGGCGTACTGGACGCGGAGTTCGGGCCGGGCGGGCGCGTCGCCGCGGCTGCGGCAGCGGTAGGCGTCGCCGAGGTCGCGGGCGAGCGGGGCGAGCGACCAGCCGTCGCCCGCGATGTGGTGGACGAGGAGGACGAGCACGTGGGACTCGGCACCGAGCCTCAGCAGCCGGGCCCGCACCGGCAGGTCGCCGGTGACGTCGAAGGCGTGCGCCACCTCGGCGGCCAACACCTCCTCCAGGCCGTCCGGGCGGGTGTCCCGGGGGGTCAGGTCCAGGTCGGCGTTGTCGGCTCCGAGGACGAGCTGACGCGGCACGCCGCCGGTCTCGGGGAAGACGGTGCGCAGGCTCTCGTGCCGTTCCACGACGTCCATGAGGGCGCGCTCCAGGGCCCGCGCGTCGAGCGGGCCGGCCAGGCGGAGCACCAGCGGCACGTTGTACGTGGGGCTGGGTCCCTCGAACCGGTTGAGGAACCACAGGCGCTGCTGCGCGAAGGACAGCGGCAGCGGGTCGGGCCGGCGCGAGGCGCGCTCCAGCGGCAGGGAAGCCGCTTCGGCGCCGTCCAGGGCGGCGGCGAGCGCGGCGGGCGTGGGGTGCTCGAAGACCGCCTTGACCTGGACCTCGACGGCGAGCGCGGTCCGGATGCGGGCGACGAGCCGGGTGGCGAGCAGGGAGTGGCCGCCCAGGGCGAAGAAGTCGTCGTCGGCGCCCACGGACCGGAGCCCGAGGACATCGGCGACGAGTCCGCAGAGGATCTCCTCGCGCACGGTGCGGGCGGCGCGCCCGCGCGGGGCGGTGTGCTGCTCGGGCGCGGGCAGGGCGCGCCGGTCCACCTTGCCGTTGACGGTCAGCGGCAACGCGTCGACCAGGACGAACGCGGAAGGCACCATGTAGGCCGGCAGGGACCGGCCGACGGCCTCGGCGAGGTCGGCGGGGTCCGGGCGGACGGTCCCGGCGGACACCACGTACGCGACGAGCCGCCGGTCCCCCGGCACGTCCTCGCGTACGACGGTGAAGGAGTCGGCGACGCCCTCGCAGCAGGCGAGGACGGACTCGATCTCGCCGGGTTCGATGCGGTAGCCGCGCAGCTTCACCTGGCTGTCGGCGCGCGAGACGTAGGCGATCTGCCCGTCGGGGGTCCACTTCACGAGGTCGCCGGTGCGGTACATGCGGCCGCCGGCCGCGTCGAAGGGGTCGGCGACGAACCGGGTGGCGGTCAGGGCGGGCAGGCCGGTGTATCCCCGGGCGACGCCGCGGCCGGCGAGGTACAGCTCGCCCGTGACGCCCGCGGGAACCGGTCCCAGCGCGTCGTCGAGCACGTACAGCCGCATGCCGTCCAGGGGCCGGCCGATGGGCGGCGGGCCCGGCGGCAGGTCGGCGGCCACGTCGTAGCGGGTGGCGAAGGTGGTGGTCTCGGTGGGGCCGTACACATGCAGGACGCGTACGCCGGGCGCGGCGCCGGCGACCCGCTGCATGGCGTCCGGCGAGGCCAGTTCGCCGCCGGCGCAGACGAGGCGGAGGCCGGCGAAGGCGCCGGGGCCGGTGTCCGCGATCACGTTGAGCAGAGCGGTCGTCAGGAACACGGCGGTGACGCCCTGTTCGCGTACCGCGTCGCTCAGGGTGCGGGCCTCCAGCACGCCGTCCGGTGCGACGACGACCGTGCCGCCGCGCAGGAGCGGCGCCCAGATCTCGAACGTGGACGCGTCGAAGACGTACGCCGAGTGCATCAGAACGGCGTCGGCCGCGCCGCCGCCCCAGGCGGAGTCCGCCGCCAGCGCCGCCACGTCGGCGTGGGTGACCCCGACGCCCTTGGGCAGGCCGGTCGAACCGGAGGTGAACATGACGTACGCGAGAGAGCCGGGGGCCGGTACGGCGGCGGCCCGGCCGGGGACCGCCGGCGCGCCGCGCAGGATGCGGCCGGCCCGGTCCGCGACCAGGACCGGAATCCGGCGGGCGGTCTCGGTCACCCAGGCGGAGGCGGCGGACGGCTCGTCGACGACGAGGACCCGCACGTCCGCCGCTTCGGCGACCTGATCGAGCCGTTCGCGGGGCCAGCGGGCGTCCATCGGGACGTACGTGGCGGCGGCGCGGACCGCGCCGAGGGAGACGGACACGACCGCCGGTGACCGGGCGAGCAGGACGCCGACGCCGGTCTCCGGGCCCGCTCCCAGCCCGGCGAGGGCACGGGCCAGGCCGGCGGAGACGGTGTCGAGTGCGGCGTACGTGAGGGTGGTGCCGTCGCCGGCCACCGCCACGGCGTCCGGGGTGCGGTGGGTCTGGGCGGCGAAGAGCGCGGGCAGGGTGGTGTCCGTCGCGGGGACGGGCAGTTCGCGGCCGGTGCCCCACTGGGCGGCCCGGGCCCGCTCGTCGGGGGTCAGCAGGTCGTAGTCCGCGAGGGGCCGGGCGGGGTCGGCCGCCACCTGCTCGAGGAGCCGGAGCAGGCGCGCCGCGAGGGACTCCACCGTGACGCGGTCGAAGAGGGCGGCGGCGTACTCGATACCGGCGGTGAGTCCGCCCGCGCCGCGCTCCTCACCGAACGCGAAGGTGAGGTCGAACTTGCTCAGCCCGTTGTGGACGAGCCGGTCCTCGACGGTGAGCCCCGGCAGGCCGGGGCGGACGGCCTCCTGGTTCTGCAGGACCAGCATGGTCTGGAAGAGGGGGTGGTGGTTGCGGGCCCTGACCGGGTTGACGCTCTCGACCAGCCGCTCGAAGGGCACGTCCTGGTGCGCGTAGGCGGCGAGGTCGAACTCCCTTACCCGCGCGAGCAGTTCGCCGAAGGTGGGTGCGCCGGACAGGTCGGTGCGCAGGACGAGGGTGTTGACGAAGAACCCGACCAGGTCCTCCAGCGCCTCGTCCGTGCGGCCGGCGACGGGCGTCCCGAGCGGGATGTCGTCGCCCGCGCCGTGCCGGTGCAGCAGGGTGGCCACGGCCGCCTGGAGCACCATGAACAGCGTGGTGCCCGACTCCCGCGCCACGCGCAGGAGTCGGGCGTGCAACTCGGGCGGTACGTCGAAGGCGTGGACGGCCCCCGAGGGGTCGGTGACGACGGGGCGCGGGCGGTCGAGCGGGAGATCGATGAGTCCGGGCAGTCCGGCGAGCGCGGTGTGCCAGTGGTCGAGCTGTTCCCGCAGCACGCTTCCGGGGGTGTCCGCGTCGCCCAGGACGGTGTGCTGCCAGAGGGTGTAGTCCGCGTACTGGAGTCCGTCGCCCGCCTCCGGCTCCCGGCCGGTGAGGCGGGCCCGGTAGGCGTCCCCGAGGTGGCGGGCGAGCGGGGCGAGGGACCAGCCGTCGCCGGCGATGTGGTGCAGGACCAGCACGAGTACGTGGTGGCCGGGCGCGGTGCGCAGGAGCCGGGCGCGCAGCGGCGGGTCGGTGAGCACGTCGAACGGCTCGCTCACGGCGTCCAGGACGGCCGCTTCCAGCCCGGCGGGTGCCGTGCTCTCCACGGGCAGGCGGGGCGCGACGTCTTCGGCGGGCAGGACGGACTGGTGCGGCACGCCGTCCCGTTCGGGGAAGACGGTGCGCAGTGCCTCGTGCCGTTCCACGACGTCTCGCAGGGCGGCGCGCAGGGCGTCGGTGTCCAGCGGGCCGTCGATGTCGAGGACGAGCGGGATGTTGTAGGCGAAGCCGGGTCCTTCGAGCCGGTTCAGAAACCAGAGCCGCTGCTGTGCGGAGGACAGCGGCAGCGGATCGGGGCGCTCGGCGGCGGGCAGCACCGGCGGGCGGGAACGCTCCTGGGTGCCGAGGGTCCGGGCGAGCCCGGCGACGGTCGGGTGTTCGAACAGGGTACGTACGGCGAGGTCGGCGCCGAGGACCGTGCGGACGCGGCTGACGACGCGCATGGCGAGGAGCGAGTGCCCGCCGAGGTCGAAGAAGCTGTCGTGCGGCCCGACGCCGGGGCGGCCGAGGACGTCGGCGAAGATCCCGGCGAGCAGGTCCTCGCGCGGGGTGAGCGGCCCGGCACCCTCGCCGGTGTTCTCGGGCTCGTCGTCCGGCCGGGGCAGGGCGCGCCGGTCCGTCTTGCCGTTGGGCAGGAGGGGCAGGCCGTCCAGGACGACGACGGCGGCGGGCACCATGTAGTGCGGAAGTGTCTCGGCGAGGGCTTCCCGCAGGGCGGCGGGGCGCGGCCCGGGGTCCGCGGTGACGGCGTAGGCGACGAGGCGGCGCTCGCCGGGCACGTCCTCCCTGATCATGGCGCAGGCGGCGGTGACGCCGGGCCGGGCGAGCAGGGCGGCCTCGATCTCGCCGGGTTCGATGCGGAAGCCCCGCAGCTTGACCTGGTCGTCGGCGCGGGAGACGTGGTCGAGCAGGCCGGCCGTGTTCCACCGGACGAGGTCGCCCGTCCGGTACATGCGGGCGCCGGTGCCGTCGAAGGGGTCGGGGACGAACCGCGACGCGGTCAGGCCCGGCCGGTTCAGGTACCCGCGGGCGAGGTTGGGTCCCGCGAGGTACAGCTCGCCGGTGACTCCGGGCGGTACGGGCCGCAGCCGGTGGTCCAGGACGTAGGCGCGCATGGTGTCGACGGGCCGGCCGATCGGCACCGTCTCGTGCGGGGTGTCCGGGGTTGCGGGGACGCGGTGGGCGGTCGCGTCGATGGTGGCCTCGGTGGGGCCGTAGAGGTTGTGCACCTCCGTGCGCCACAGCTCTGCCGTGTCCTCGGCGAGGGCGCGGGGCAGGGGTTCCCCGCCGCAGAGGACGGCGCGCAGGCCGGGCAGGGGGGCGGCGTGGGCCGCCTCGGACAGGACGAGGGCGAGGTGGGAGGGCACGAACTGGGCGACGGTGACGCCGAACCGGCTCATCCAGGAGACCAGCGTGTCCGGTTCCGTGTTGGCTCCGGGCGGCAGCACGCACACTTCCGCCCCGGTCATCAGGGGCAGCCACACCTCCCACACGGAGGCGTCGAAGCTGGTGGAGGTCCGGGCGAGGACCCGGTCCTCCGGACCGGTCGTCAGATGCCGTGCCATCCAGGCCATGTGGTTGGCCAGGGAGGCGTGGGTGACGACCACGCCCTTGGGGCGGCCGGTGGACCCGGAGGTGTGGATGACGTAGGCGGGATCCGCCGGGTGGGGTGCGTACGGGAGCTGCGGGACGGGGTGCGCGGGCGGCGGGACCGGGACGTCGAGGGCGAGCCGTGGGATGTCGCCGGTGGGCAGGTCCGCGTGCACGTCCTCGGTGGTGAGGACGAGGACGGGCCGCGCGTCGTCCAGCATGTGACGGATGCGGGCGCGCGGGTACGCCGGGTCGACCGGCAGGTAGGCGGCGCCCGACCGCAGCACGGCCAGCATGGCGACGACGGTGTGCACGGAGGGCGGGGCGGCGATGGCGACCCGGGTCTCCCGGCCCGCGCCGCGCTCGCGCAGCGCGTGGGCGAGGCTGTCGGCCCGGGCGTCGAGCTCGGCGTAGGTGAGGTGGGTGTGCGCGTCGCGCACGGCGACGGCGTCGGGTGTACGCAGGGCCTGCGCCCGGACCGCTTCGGGGGCGGTCGGCTCCGGCAGGGGCCGCAGGGTGCCGCGTCCCTGGGCGAGGAGGCGGTCCCGCTCGCCGGGGGTGAGGGGGTCCAGGTCGCCGATGGAGCGGCCGGGTTCGGTCACGGCCTGGGTGAGGACGTGGGCGAAGCGGTCGCAGAGGGCGCGGGCGGTGGCGGCGTCGAAGAGGTCGGTGGCGTACTCCAGATGGCCGCCGATGCCCCCGGCCGCTTCGTGGGCCTCCGGGTCCCCGGTGGTTTCGGTCAGGGAGAACGTCAGGTCGAACTTGCTGCCCCCGGGATGCCGCGACCGGTCGCGGACCGTGATGCCCGGCAGCGCCGGCTCGGCCCGGTCCTGGTTCTGGAGGACCAGCATCGTCTGGAAGAGGGGGTGGTGGTCGCCGGACCGCTCCGGGTTGACGGCTTCCACGATCCGCTCGAAGGGCAGGTCGCTGTTGCCGAACGCCGCGATGTCGAACCGCTTGACCCGGTCGAGGAGTTCGCGGAACGTCGGGTCGCCCGAGAGGTCCGTGCGCAGGACGACGGTGTTGACGAAGAAGCCGACCAGATCGTCCAGCGCCTCGTCGGTGCGCCCGGCCAGCGCGGTGCCCAGCGGGATGTCGGTGCCCGCGCCATGGGCGCCGAGCGTCACGGCCAGGCCCGCTTGGAGCACCATGAACGGGGTGCAGCCGGCGGTGCGGGCGAGCCGGACGAGCGCGGCGTGCGCGGGGGCGGGAAGTGCGAAGGGGACGGAAGCGCCCCGGTGGCTGGGCACGGCGGGGCGGGGCCGGTCGAGGGGCAGGTCGAGCAGGCCGGGGGCGCCGCGCAGGGCCTCCTGCCAGAAGGCGGTCTGCCGGGCGGCCGGGCCGTCCGGGTCGCCGTCGTCGCCGAGGAGTCGGTGCTGCCAGAGGGTGTAGTCGGCGTACTGCACGCGCAGCGGCGCCCAGTCCGGTGTGCCGGTGCCCTCGGTCCTGGCCAGGTAGGCGGCGGAGAGGTCGCGGCAGAGCGGGGCGAGGGACCAGCCGTCGGCGACGATGTGGTGCAGGACGAGCACCAGGGTGTGCCGGGCGGGCCCCTGGCGGAGCAGGTGGGCGCGGACGGCGGGGTCGCGGCTCAGGTCGAAGGGGGCGGTGCTCAGGCGGCGTACCGTTGCCGCCTCCCAGGCGTCCGCGTCCCCGTCCGCCGGCGGGTGTTCGACGGTGAGGGGGACGAGCGACGTGGCGGCGGCCGCGTCGACGATCCGCTGGCGGGCGACGCCGTCGTGTTCGGCGAAGAGGGTGCGCAGGCTCTCGTGCCGGGAGACCACATCGGCCAGGGCGCCGCGCAGCGCGTCGGTGTCGAGAGGGCCGTCGAGCTCCAGGACCAGCGGCACGTTGTACGTGTCGCCGGGCCCCTCGGCCCGGTTGAGGAACCAGAGGCGCTGCTGCGCGAAGGACAGCGGCAGCACCTCGGGCCGGGTCTGCGCCACGAGGACGGGCCGGGCCGCCCCGGCGGTGTCCAGTGCGGCGGCCAGGGAGGCGACCGTGGGGTGGTCGAAGAGTGTGGCGAGGGCGAGTTCGACGCCGAGGGCCGCCCTGACCCGCCCGGTGAGGCGGGTGGCGAGCAGCGAGTGGCCGCCCAGGGCGAAGAAGCTGTCGTCGATGCCGACCGCGCTCACGCCCAGGACATCGGCGAACAGTCCGGCCAGCACCTCCTCGTACGCGGTGCGCGGGGCGCGTCCCGCGCCGGTGGCGGTACGGGGAGCGGGCAGGGCACGACGGTCGACCTTCCCGTTCGGGTTGAGAGGCAGGGCGTCGAGCACGACGAAGGCGGACGGCACCATGTACGCGGGCAGTGTGCGCCCGGCGCGGCGGGTGAGCGCGGCGGTGTCCGGGCGGGCGCCGGGGGCGGGCACGACATAGGCGACGAGTCTGCGGTCGCCGGGGGTGTCCTCGCGGACGACGACGCAGGCGCCGCGCACGTCCGGGTCGGCGAGCAGGACGTGTTCGGTCTCCGCCGGTTCGATGCGGAAGCCGCGCAGCTTGACCTGGCCGTCGGCACGCCCGACGTACTCGATGTCCCCCCCGGCGGTCCAGCGCACGAGGTCGCCGGTGCGGTACATGCGGGTGCCGGGCGCACCGTACGGGTCGGCGACGAAGCGGCCGGCGGTGAGGGCGGCGCGGCCCTGGTAGCCGCGGGCGACGCCGTGCCCGCTCACGTACAGCTCCCCCACCACACCGGGCGGCACCAGGCCGAGGGTGTCGTCGAGGACGTACAGGTTCATCCCGTCCAGGGGGCGGCCGATGGGCGGCGCACCGGTGCTGTCAGCGGTGACGGGGTGGCGGGCGGCGAAGGTGGTGGTCTCGGTGGGGCCGTAGACGTGCAGGACGAGCGTGCGGGGCGAGGCCGCGGCGGCCCGTTGCATGAGGTCGGGGGTGGCGGCCTCACCGCCGGCGGCGACCACGCGAAGACCGGAGAAGACCGCCGGGTCCGCCTCGGCCATCACGTTGAACAGGGCCGTCGTCAGGAACAGCGCGGTGACGCCGTGCCGCTCCACCGCCTCGCGGACGACGCGCGCCTCCAGGACGCCGCCGGGGGCGACGACCACTTGGCCGCCGTTCAGGAGCGGCACCCAGATCTCGAAGGTGGAGGCGTCGAAGACGTACGCGGAGTGCATGAGCACGGCGTCGGACACGCCGTCGGTCCAGGTGGTGTCGGCGGCGAGGGCGAGGACATCGGCGTGGGTGACGCCGACGCCCTTGGGCAGGCCGGTGGAGCCGGAGGTGAACATGACGTACGCGAGCCGGTCGGGTCCGGTGGTCCGGGGCAGCGGACCGGGCCGCTCCGGCGCGCCGTGGAGCACCCGGCCGCACGCGTCGACGACGAGGAGCGGCAGGCCGGCGGCGGCCTCGCGGACCCAGGGTTCACGGGCGGTCGTCTCGTCGGCGATCAGGGCGCGGACGCGGGCGGCCCCGGCGACGCGGCCGAGCCGTTCGGCGGGCCAGGCCGCGTCCATCGGGACGTAGGCGGCGCCCGCGGAGACCGCCGCGAGGGTGGCGGCCGGCACGGCGGCGGAACGTCCCAGGAGCACCCCGACGCCGTCCTCGGCGCCGATACCCCAGCCCGTCAGCGCGCTCGCCAGTTCGCCGGCCGTCCGGTCCAGTTGCCGGTACGAGAGGGTGTGGGGCCCGTCCACGACGGCCGGGGCGTCCGGTGTCCGGCGTACCTGGGCCCGGAACGCCTCCGGGAGAGTCGTGGCGAGGGTCTGCGTGGGCAGTCCGGTGCCGTGCCCCTGGGCGCGCAGGGCGGGGGCGGCGGTCTCGTCGACGAGCGGCAGGTCGCGCAGGGGCAGACCGGGGTCGGCGGCGGCGAGGGCGGACACGAAGGAGATGACGGCCTGCTCGTGCAGCCGTACGTCCTCGGGGCGGTAGAGGTCGGGACGGGCGTCGAACCCGATCAGCGGCCCCTTGCCCTCGGCCCGTTCGGAGACGAAGAGCGACACGTCGTCGACCGGGCCGATGGACAGCACCCGGGAGGGCGCCTGGATGCCGGCGAAGTCGCGGTCGTAGTCGTAGCCCATGATGTTGACGACGATGCCGGTGAGGCGGGCCGCGTCGTCGCCCATGTTCAGTTCACGGGCGAGCTGGTCCCGCGAGAAGCGGCGGTGGCGCAGGGCGGCGCGCATCTCCGCCGCGGCCTCGCGGACGAGGGCGCCGACGGTCGTGCCGGGGGTGAGCGTCAGGCGCAGCGGCAGGATGTTGGCGGTCATGCCGACGATGTGCCGCAGCCCGCCGTGCCGGCCGTTGGAGGCGAGGCCCACGGTGACGTCGGATGTTCCGGTGACCCGGGCGGTGTGGGCGGCGACCGCGGCGACCAGGACGGCGCTCCAGGTGGTGCGGTGGGCGGCTGCGAGCCGGCGCAGGTCGTCGAACACGCTCACGGGCAGCGACTCGCCGGTGTGCAGCCGTACGCCCGGCCCGTCGGGCGCGGCCGGTGCGGGGAGGTCGGTGCGCCGGCGGATGAGCGGCCTGCCGCTGTGCGCGTCGTCCCCGGAGGCGTCGGGGGCGAGGTCGGCGAACTTGGCGGTCCAGTAGGCGCGATCGGCCTCGTAGCGGTCCGAGTTCCGGTAGGCGGTCTCGTCGGCGACGAGTGCGCGCAGGGGCGCGGCGGGCAGGGTGACCTCGGCGAGGTCCTCGCCCCGTACCGCGCGCCCGTAGAGGTCGGCCACGATGCGGGTGAAGACGGCGCCGCCGAGACCGTCGACGGCTATGTGGTGGAAGCGGACGTACCAGTAGTGCAGCCGGCTGCCGGCGCGGAGCAGCGCGAGGTGGTGCCGGGGACGGTGGAGGGTGTCGGCCGTGGCCATGTCCTCGGCCAGATAGCGTTCGACCTCGGCTGCCGGGTCGGCGGCGTGGGACACGTCCACGGTACGGAGCCGGCTGGGGTCGGCGCCGGGGTCGCGGACGATGCGCTGGAGGAGGGTGTCACCCTCCGTGATGAACTCGAGGTTGAGGCTGTCGCACAGCTCGGCGGCCCGGTCGACCGCTGCGGCGAATGACGTCTCGTCGAGGTCGCCCCGGATCTCGACGCATTCACCGATGTTGTATTTCGAGCTTTCGGGGTCGACGAGTTGCCCGTACCAGACGCCCTGTTGGGCGACGGTCGTCCCGAAGAACTCTTCGGGGGCGGATTCCGGGGAGAGAGGATCGTTTTCGCGCATGCCGGGACACACCTTCGGGGAGGGTTTTCAAGGGGACGAAGAGGGCAGGACGGAGTCGGCCATGCCGGTGCGGCGCCCATGGCGGACAACGGGCGGATAAAAGCGAGGAGGACGTCACCGCGTCCATGGCATCGGGTACCGGCTCAGCGGCCACCCGTTCCGGAAACCGGGAGCGCACTCGCTTTCTTCGCGTATTCCGGACGTGCTCCTGAGCGGTCCGTCAATGAGGTGAGAAAGCCGCGTGAAGGCAGCATGAACATTTTTGGTCGAGGCCCGATCGATCATCCCTCCGGAATGATCGTTTTTGCTCGAGTTCACGTTCCGGCGCGGGGGCAGGGACGCACGGACCAGCGAGGGCCTGATCCCGCTGGAGATCGCCCTCCCCCTCCGGGAGGCGAAGCGGGGC
>NZ_JBEYCF010000022.1:0-111592 GCF_040632605.1 Streptomyces sp. NPDC019224
AGTGGAACAAGAACCCCAAGCCGTTCATCTGGACCAAGACCGCCGACGACATCCTCGACACCCTCGCCGCATACTGCACACGAATTAACGACTCAAGACACTAGGCGGCAGCACTGTCAGTGCCCGCTGCTCTTCGCCCCCCGGCTGATCGTCATGCTGGCTCGTCACGCCATCCCCCTTGCTGCGCTTGGCGATTTCAAGAGATATCACCGGGACGCGGCCACATCCAGACCCCAACAGCGGCGCGAGCTGCCGAATGGTCAGGTCCGCCAGTGCGCTGCGACCAGCAGTGCCCGGTCCTCCAGCGGAAGACTCCAGGGCAGGCCGCTGCGGAGACCACATCCGCACTCCGCCCCTCTGCGGCCGTTGTCCTTGAGTTCGTCCTCTCCGCAGAGTCGACCGGAAGCGGTACTGGGTGCCGGCAACGAGCGCAGGCTCGCCCGAGCCCGGCTGGCGCTGGCCCGCGAGCTGAGGGATATGGAGGAGCGCCTCCCGGTCGCGGAGGAGTACCTGAAGCTCGTCGACATCCTGTCGGGCTGGCGGGAGGACCGCGAGATCCACATCATGGTGGCGGCCGAGGTGGCCGTCTCCTTCGCGTTGGTGGACCGCTGGGAGCCCGCCGCTACCGCGTACCGGCGGCCGTTGCGGTCCAGGCCGAGGCGCTGCACCTGTTCTCGGTCTCGGCGATGACGAGGAGGTTCTGGCCCGGGTGGAGACCGCCATCGCATCGTGCGAGGAGGGCGGTCGGAACGGCGAGGTCCCGCGGACCGAGGCACTGCGGGTCGCGGCCCTGACCGAGGGCAACACCCTCGGCCGCTACGGCGACGCGGTGGCACGCCTCTCCGCAGGTGTCGGACGCTGCCGCGAGGCAGAAATGGACACGATGCCTGGGGCAAACGTTCCCGTTCGAGCGTTCGGACGGCCGCATTCGCCGCCCTCGACAGCTGGGGACATCGCGATATCGCACCCAGCCGCGTTCACGCGGACGAAGCGAAGCTGGCGTTCTACGCGGCACGGCTCCTTCGGACATCAGTCATGAACAGCATCTTCCCCCAGCTCAAGATCGGCCAGACAGTACCGAGAAGAGGCTCCCCGCCGCTACAAGGCCAGCTAGGCTTCTCGGTCAAGTGCTCGCACGAAGCTGTCGGACGCACAACTTAAGGGGAACACTCTTGCTAGACCCCGTAACCGCCGCAATTGTGAGTGGCGCGGCTGCCAACCTTGCCGCCACCGGCATCAGCTACGGCGTTTCTCGCTTCAGTGACGGTGTGCGGAGTGCACGCGGACGTCTTCGCAGCGCCCTTAGCCGTGCCACCGAGGAAGATCAAGCCGATGCTCTGCGTACATACGACAGCGCAACGGCTCAACTGGTATTGCGCCTGACCGGAGAGCGAGACATTCCTCTTGCAGAAGCTGAACTGACCACCCTGCTGAGGCTGATTCTTACCAGCTATGCCGAGCGCTATCCACAGGCTCGATCAGCCATTCAAAGTCTCTCCGCCCCAGCGGCCGATTCCGCGTCGATCACACAAACCGGATACGACCGGGCAACAGTCATCGGCAAGGTTGATGGCGGCCTCACCATCAACCACGGATAGAACCTCAGGAGATGTGACCAACGAGCTCATACGCGGATCCAGCATGAAAGTCATTCACTGGCCCTATATCCGCGATCACCTCGATGCCATCGGGGAGCACAGTCCGGATCTTGCCGGAACTCTCGAGTGGGTGCTCTATACGGATGAAGAAGAGAAGACGATCAGGCTCACAGGAGATGATCGGGATCGCGACGAAGGGCAGCGGCACCAGTCTTGCGACACGGTGGTTGCTATCCGTCAAGCAGCCGAACTGCTCGCCACCCTTTCCGAGCTTCAAAAACTGGCGCGAAATACCCTAAAGCAACAGGATTTTGGAGATATTGAGCAACACAGAGAGGGTATTACTTCCGAAATCACCGCGATCGCCACAGGTGCAGCAGGCACCCTCACTGCACGCATGATCGACTTCTCTCCAGCAGCGTTGCGTGCCGAGGTTGCCCAGCTCTACAAGCACGGCCCTCGAGAACTGATCCGCGCGAGCCTCGCTACTGTGTTCGAAGACGCGCGCATTCTGCGTGATCTTGCCCGCGAAGCGGCGGGACCGTTCCAGGCCAGCACTGAAGGTGAAGCCGCATACATCGCCCGCATCACCCGTGCCGAACTGGAAAACAGCGAGAACTCCCTAGCCGATGCTTGGGCGTATCGGCTCGCCTTGTATGTGGTCGCCTACCCCGAGGCCCTCCCCACTCTTGTCGATTTCACCGACGGGTCCCTTCTTTACGAACATCCTGGTGGGGCCCCAATCAGAGTGCACCTTCGGCCTGGTGGCGACGAGCAGGACACCGTGCCCATCCACCAGACTGCGAACCACCGAGCCGCCTCGGTCGGCACCGCTCAGACCGTGAATATCAATCACTACAGCCCCGCCGATGAGAAAGACGCTTAGTCACTGTAGTTGCGGAACCAGATGAGTTGGAACTGAATCCGGTCTTGACCTCGGTCCTTGCGACGGGGCAGTCGCACCAAACCGCTGAACTATCGGATTCTGATTCCGCTCGCCGACGGAGATCCGTATGGCTTTGCTGTGCGGTGGGCGGTAGGAAAAACGACCGCTTTTCTGGCAGTTCATACCTCGGGGACTACGCGGTGCGCAACCAGTCCCAGTCTGCGGTTGAGCCTGCTTTCCTGGCCGTTCAGGACGCCGTGAAGTACATGGGTATCTCGGTGAACATCCTCTACATCTGGCGCCACCGCTGGCAAGGACCGCCCTGCTTCCGGATGGGGGCGTTGGGTAGACGGCGGGTCCCCTCATCGATCAGACGTGGTCGGCGTGACGCCACCGACATCGAACGTTGCGAGGTCGCTTCGGCGACAACTCTGCGTAAAGGGTGACGGTCGCTCAGGTTGTCCTGATGCGCCGTCATGCGTTCAAGATCATCTTGCACATGCGTTGCACAAGGTGCTGAAAAACAACAGTGATCAGCGAAGGGTCGTGAAGGTAAGTATTCGCAGCTCAGCTGGCATGTTGAGATGGCGTGCCCCTTGCCCTCAAGGGGCACGACACCCCGCTGGTCAGATGTCGAGGAAACTCTCGACCTGCTCGGGCTCGCCGACCTCCGACACCGCGCCCTGTGCGAACTCTCCGGCGGTCAGCAGCAATGCGTGGCCATCGGCTCCGTCCTCACCGCACACCCCCGCGTCCTCGTCCTCGTCCTTAACGAACCCACCTCCGCCCTGGACCCCGCCGCCGACGAAGTCCTCGCGACCACCACCCGGCTCGTCCAGGACCTCGGTGTCACCGTCCTCATGGCCGAACACCGATTGGAGGACGTCGTCCAGTACCCCGACCGCATCGTCAACCTCCCCGGCGACGGACACGTCGTCCACGGATCACCTGCGGACATCCTGCGCACGTCCTCCATTGTCCCGCCCATCGTGGAAGTGTCCCGTGCCGCCCACTGGAACCCGCTGCCCCTCTCCGTACGCGACGCCCGCCGCGCCGCCGCCCCCCTACGGACCCGGCTTGTCGGCGTCACCTCACTCGGTCCGCGCGCACCGGCATCCCGGAATGAATCCCGCACTGCTGACCGCACGCGGCGTCACCGTCAGTTACCGCTGGGTCCCCGCCGTATGCGAGGTCGACCTCCGGCAAGTCCTCCCCGCTCTGGGCACGTCAGGGCGCCGGCCCACGCCGAGCCGGAACCGTACGTGTCACGGGCTGGAGGAAGATACCTCCGGTGGATCCCCACTCCATGCTGGAGAGCGTCGGGCAGGTACTCGACCAAGCCTTCCTGTGGCCGCGATGGATCCTCGGCAGTGGGTCTGTGCGCTCCTCGGTACTGTGCAGCGGACGCGTGATGCACACAAGGGGGAACCGGCCATGCCTGATCTCAGCACCTTTATATCCGAGGGCTTCGGTTCCGTAGCGACTGCCGCGGTATCACTTCTGGCGATCCCGGGCGTCATCATCGCCGGCCATATCCAGGGCAAGAACGCCCGCCAGGCGGGAGAGGTGCAGGCCAAGGCGGCTCTCGACGCGGCGAAGGAACAGGCTCACCTCTCCTACCGCGCCGCCCTCGACAGCGCCAGGGAGGTCTCCCGGGAGAACCACGCCCAGTGGCAGCGAGACCGGTGCCAGGAAGTCTGGGCGGACTACGTGAAAGAGCTTGATCTGCTGTTGCCCAAGGCGGAAGCCAACGATCAGGAAGCCAGGTCCGAGGGCTTGTTGAAGGCGTACGCCATGGTGGAGCTGCTGAGCCCGCCAAGCGTTTTGGCCAAGGCGCGCGAGGCGAAGGATCGGGCGCTGGACTTCACCACGGCGCTGTACGCGGAACACACGGAGCGCAGGAACCACATCAGCTTGGCACTGACGAGGAGGCGGCTGGTGGAAAGCGTGGCAGCAGCGTCACGGCTGTCCCGAGCCGCAGGAGGCAGCTTCGTCGAGCAGGTTCAGATTGCAGCTGACGAGTGGGACTACGTGGGGCCGGAGTCCCCCTCGGATTTTGAGGACATGTCGGCGAGGTTCGAGCGAGGCGAGACCGCTCGCGCTGCCCTTGAGGCGCTCGACGAAGCGGCGCAGGCACTCGGAGACGAAGCGGCAGAAAACCGAGCCTGCGAGGCGCTCATGGCCGCTGGCCTGAGCGAATCGGAAGCCGCCTTGTTGTCCCATACCGCGTGCGTGGACCGTCAAGCACGTGGTGAATCGCTGGCACAGAATCGTGTGGTGTTGAGGGGTCTCAGGGACGCACTCGTTATGGAGGCCCGCACCGAGTTGGATGCCCTGGGAGCGTAGCCCGCTTGGTATGCCCGTCGACCCGCTCCGCGTCGCGCTGGACCCCACCACCCGACGAGACGTACGCCGAGAAGGTGCGGTCGTGGAGATCGGGAGCGCCTGGTCAAGAGACTTGTGCGGCGGCACCCGCGTCGAGCATGCCGCCCAGATCGGCACCGTCATCCTCACTGCGGAGTCCTCCATCGGCGCCGGCATGCGCCGCCCGGAAACCGCGGCCGGAATCGAGGACTCGGATACCTGGCGCGCGAACGCGACCTGGTGAGTCGTATAGCCGATCACTTGAACGCGCCCCGTGCCGAACTGCTCGAGAGATCGGCATCGCCGTCAGCGGGACCATGCTCGCAGCACTCTTCACCGGCGACATCGCCACCTCGAACTGGAGCGCTGACCAGACAGCGGAGTTCGGCGAGGCAGTCACCCTGGCCGGCCTCCTGCTCACGGCCTTGGCCGCGGCACTGGTGGGATGGGGCATTGCCCACACATGTCGCGGCATGGACACCACGACACAGTCGCCGTCAGCCGATCGGACGGCGTGTAGGAAGAGAGGGCCGCGAGGCCACAGGACCCATCGTAGATCGCGGCTCGCTTGCGGTACTGGTCTGGATGGCGATGGCCCCGCCCTCACCCCGCGCCTATCGGTAAACGACGGGGAGTTAAGGCGATCTGGTTGAGGCGGTGCAGCGGGCGCTCCGCGTCGACCAGGAGGGCTGGTGCGGGCGATCAGTTCAGTCCCTTTGAGCCGATCTCGTGCGCCCCGCTTTGGAAGCGCCCGATCAACTGGCCGGGCGCCTCCGGACGGAGCAGGGACGTGAGCGCTCATGGCCTTGTAGCGCGTTGGTCTGGAGGCGAAGGTCCAGGGATTTTTTAGGGACTTTCAGCTTTGTCGGAGGGATATCCGAGGGATTTTTCGCAGTACAAGCACGGAAGGCCGCGACAGCGCTGAAAGGCTCAGGGCTTCGAGTCCGAGCCTCCGCGCCCTCCCTCCAAAGCGCTCCGGCACGGCGGCGGGCTGGTAGTAGAAGGCGAGACCCTTGGGGGCCACCCATTGTCCTTACCTGGGGGAACGCGCTTTGTCAGGCTCGGCGTCGTCATCGCCGGGCCCGCCAGGAACGGTCAGTCGTACGGGTAGAAGCCCGAGCCCGTCTTGCGGCCCAGCCGGCCCGCGTCGACCGTTCGCTGGAGCAGCGGGGGAGCGGCGTACAGGGGCTTCTTGTACTCGGCGTACAACTGGTCGGCACTGTGTGTGGTCCTGTGGCCTGCGCTCCCGTCAGTGCATCCGGCGGCTTGTAGCTTCGAGTTTGATTGGCGTTCAGTGGACCTTCTGTTGCTCCAGCCATTTGAAGACCTCAGCCCTCTTGTACAGGACCTTGGCGTTCCTTCCTCGACCGAGTTTGTACCCTTTCAAGCCCAGTTTCGACGCCTCCCTGTACACCCAGCTCGTTGACATGCTGAGCATCGCGGCGACCTCGGAAGTCTCCACGAGGACGGCCTCGACAGGATGATGCTTGCGTTGTGGGCTGTCTTTGGAGGGGCGTGGCTGCGATTCCATGAGGGAGGTGCTCCTTGAGGCTGGGCGAATGGAGAGTTGCGGGTCGCGTTCCGTGGTGGCACGGGGTGGCGGGTGAGTCGTGGTCATGGTCGCGAGAATCGTCGGCTTGGCCGAACCGGGATTCAGTGCTATCGCCGCCTCGAAACGTCCGGCGGAGATGCGGCCCGGGAGCGTCGGGGCCGTCGTCCTGGCGTCGAGGTGACGCTGATCACGAGTGCTCTTGAGAGGGGCGCTGCGTAGGGGTGCGAGGGTCGTCGAGGTAGAGGCCCGAGGGGGGCGAGGCCTCCGTCGACGCCTGATGATGCGTCAGTAAAGTCAGCAAGTGGTCAGCATGAGTCCTGAAAAACCTGGGGAAAGCTGCCCGCACATGCGACTCGTTGTAGAGTGTGGAAGCAGCACTTGACCTGCAAAAACGCAGGCAGGGAGCCTATGCCCAGGAGTACCTCAATGCTACGAACGATATTCAAGTCCAAGATCCACCGTGCCACCGTGACCCAGGCCGACCTGCACTACGTCGGTTCCGTCACCATCGACGCCGAGCTGATGGAGGCCGCGGACCTGCTGCCCGGTGAGCTGGTGCACATTGTCGACATCGACAACGGGGCCCGGCTGGAGACGTACGTCATCGAGGGCGAGCGTGGTTCCGGTGTGATCGGGATCAACGGCGCCGCCGCCCACCTCGTGCACCCGGGTGACCTGGTCATCCTCATCAGTTACGCCCAGGTCGAGGATGCCGAGGCGCGCGCCCTCGTCCCGCGTATCGTGCACGTCGACGCGGACAACCGCATCGTCGCACTCGGTGCCGACGCCTCCGCGCCCGTGCCGGGCAGTGACACCGAGCGCAGCCCGCACGCGGTGCCCGCGGCGCGCTGAGGCGGCTCGTCCAGCGAGACCCCACCAGGGAGCAATCCGCCATGGCAGAGCAGACCGGGCCCGAGATCCGTGACGACCGGGCGGCGGGCAGGCTGTCCGCGTACGAGGACGGCGAGGCCGTCGGAGTCGTCGCGTACTTCGTGATGGACGGTGAGCCCGCCGGGCTCGTCGCCGTCCACACGGTCGTCGAGCCCGGACACGAGGGCAAGGGCATCGGAGGTGCTCTGGTCGGGGAGTTCTACGCCATGGCGGGGCGCGAGGGCGTGCCCGTCGTGCCGTTGTGCTCGTACGCCGCCAAGTGGGCCTCCCGCCATCCCGACGAGGCCCCCGAGGCCCCCGAGGCGCCGGACGGGCTGGTGGAGCGCGCGAAGACGCAACTCGCCACGCACCCCGAGCTGTACTGAACCGGAAGGAACGGGCCGTCCGTGACGCTCGCGCTGCTCCACACCTCGCCGGTCCATGTCCCGGTCTTCGACGCCCTGCGCGACGCCGACCACCCGGGGACCCTCCTCCGCCACGTCGTACGCGAGGAACTGCTGGCCAGGGCCGCGGCGCTGGGGCCCGATGCGGTGGCGGGCGAGGTGGAGGCGCTGGTCGCGGGGCTGGCCGCCGAAGGGGCGGGCGCCGTGCTCTGCACCTGTTCGACGATCGGTGCCGTGGCCGAGTCCGCCGGGATCGTGGTCGGCGTCCCGGTCCTGCGCGTCGACCGGCCCATGGCGGCGGCGGCCGTCCGCGCCGGGCGGATCACCGTCCTCGCCACCCTCGCCTCCACCCTGGAGCCGACCCGCGCACTGCTCGCCGAGGAGGCGGCCGGAGCCGGCCTGCCGGGGGCGGATGTGCGCACCGTGCTGGTGGAGGGCGCCTGGGACCGTTTCGCCGCCGGTGACCAGGACGGCTGCCTCGACCTCGTGGCCGAGGCGGCCGACGCGGTGAGCGATGCGGACGTCATCGTGCTCGCCCAGGGCTCCATGGCCGGTGCCGCCGAGCGTACGACCGCCGCGGTTCCGGTACTGTCCAGCCCCCGCCCCGGGCTGGCCGCCGCGGTGGCGGCCGCGGGGCGCTGAACGGACGGTGGGTGCGCTCGGCCGTGCGCTGGTCCCGGGCGGTCCGGGATCGGCAGGCCCCGAGCCGAGCCGGTCGTCCGGGCCCAGCCGGCCGTGAGCCGAGCCGAGCCGATCCGACCGCAGCGGCGCTCCCGCCGGCCACCCTTCCTCGTCCGGACGCAGCAGTCTTCCTCGGCCGTACGTATGGGCTCGCCGGGCGCGGGCAGCCGCTCCGGGAGACGGTGGAAGAGAGCTCCACCCGCGATCGTCCGGAGGCCCGAGATGACTCATCCGTTCCCCGACCCCGTCCCGCCGGCGCCGACCCCGGGTCCGCTGCCGGAGCCGACGCCGCCCGCGCCGACCCCGCCCGCACCCACACCGCCCGCGCCGAATCCGCCCGGGCCCCCGCCGCCCGGCCCGGCGCCCGATCCGATCCCGCAGCCGCCGTCCCCGAACCCCGACCCGGTGCCGCCGCCGGAGCCGGAGCCGTCACCGGTCGGCTGACCGGGGCGGCCGGTCAGCCGGCGGCCAGCATCGCGTCGGCCCGTGCGGTCACCTCGGTCAGCACCCGGCCCGCCGCGGCCAGGTCCTCGGGCGGCAGGTCCCCGTACAGCGCGGCCGTGATGTCGGCGACGCCCGCCTTGTACGTCTGGACCAGCGCCTCGCCGACAGGGGCCAGCTCCAGCAGGGGCCGGTCCCCGGGCCGCTCCTCCAGCAGTCCGGCGGACGTCAGCTCCGCGACGGTCCGCTCCGCCGCCGGGAGATCGAGCTTCACCGCGCCGGTCAGACGCTCGGTCAGCGCCCCGCGTTCGATGGTGCCGCCCGCGGCGTCGGCGGCGTTCAGCGCCAGGGACTGGTGGAAGGTGGTGCCCTGGGGCAGGAGCCGTTCGGCGAGGGCGCGGGTGGCGTAGTGGGCCATGCCGATGACCTGGCCGTTGACAGCGGGTGCGGTGGCCATGATTACTCCTCGTGAGAGACGGTGGCGGGAGGAACCGGCACATCGAGCAGGGCCGTCAGTGCCTCGGTGAACGCCTCGGTACCGGCGCCGCCGATACCGCCCAGCGGGGCGAGCAGCCCGTCGACGAGCTCCCGGACCACCGCGACCGCGCGGCCGGTCGCCGCGCGGCCCTCCTCGGTCAGGGAGAGCCGGACCGCCCTGCTGTCCGCGGGATCGGTGGTCCGTTCGACGAGCCCCGCGGCCTCCAGGGCGCGGGCCAGTTTCGAGACGTAGAGCGCTTCGAGTCCGGTGTGGTCCGCCAGCGCGCGCTGACTCGGCCGCAGCCCCGCATGCTCCATGCCCCGCAGGGAAGCGACCAGCGAGTACTGCGCGTGCGTCAGGCCGAGCGGTGCCAGGGCCCTTGCCTCAGACCCCCGGATTCAGCAGCGCGTCGGCGTGCGCGAGGCCGCTCTCGGCGGAGACCGAGTCCAGGGACTGGGCGTCGCGCACCGGCGCGAACCGCACCACCGGCTCCGCGCGCCCGCCCGTACCGGCGACGTCGAATCCGTACACCGCCGGGCGCGGCAGACTGTTGTACGACCACGGGGTGGAGAAGTAGTACGCCCCCGTGTCGTACAGCACCACGTAGTCACCCGCTCGCAGCTCGGGCAGTTCCCGGGCGTGCGCGACGACGTCCCCGGCGAAGCAGCACGGCCCCGCGATGTCCTGGACCACCATGGGCCCGTCCTTCGGCCGCCCCTCGGAATCGAAGGCGCCGACCCGCAGCGGCCAGGCCTCCGGCATGAAGACCGTACGGGTGGCGGTCTGGGCGCCCGCGTGGGTCAGCGCGATACGTCGGCCGCCCGCGTCCTTCGTGTACTCGACCAGCGCGCCGATGAAACCGTTCTTCGCCAGCAGGGACCTGCCGAACTCGGTGACCAGCTCGTACCGGCCGTCGAAGAGTCCGGGCACCGCGGCCCGCAGCGCCGCGGCGTAGGCCGCGAAGGTGGGGCGTACCTCGTCGTCGGCGAAGTTGACCGGGAGGCCGCCGCCGATGTCGAGCCCGGTGACCTGCCGGCGGCCCAGCGTCTCGTTGATCTCCTCGGCCAGCCGGTACGTCTCGCCGATCCCGGCCGCGATCAACTCCAACGAGCAGCCCTGCGAGCCGACATGAGCGTGCAGCCGGGTCAGCCAGGGGTGCGCGGCGAAGGTCTTCACGACCTGCTCGCGCGCGCCGGAGTCGCGCAGCGCCACGCCGAACTTCGACGTGGCCGTGGCCGTGCTCATCGCTCCGATGGAGCCGCCGCCGACCTGCGGGTTGACCCGGAGCCCGATGGCGGACACCGCGTCCGCGGGCCGCAGCGAGGCGATCCGGTCCACCTCGTCGAGGTTGTCGGCGTTGATCGCCACGCCCACGGCCAGGGCGCGGCGGATCTCGTCCCGCGTCTTGGCGGGGGAGTCGAGCACGATCTTCGACGGCGCGAACCCGGCGTCCAGCGCGAGCCGCAGCTCGCCCGGGCTCGCGACCTCGCAGCCCATGCCGCACCGGGCGAGCAGCCGCAGTACGGGGACCAGCGAGGACGCCTTCGCGGCGAACGTGTGCAGCACGGCGGGCACCCCGGGGAACGCCTCGTGCAGGGCGGCGACCGACGCGCGCACGCCGTCCGTGTCGATGAAGCCGGCGACCGGGCTGGACTCGCCCAGCAGACCGGCGGCCACGGCGTGGCGGACCACCGCCGCGACACGCGCGGACGGGGCCCCCGCCGAGGGCGCCGGGGCGGAGGGGGGCAGGGCGGAGGGCGGCGAAGAGAGGCTCATGGAGCCAGAGTCGGCGATGGATGCCCCCAGGTCTCTGTCCGGACGGCCAAGAACGGCGCACGGCCTTGGCCATCCGGCCAACAGCCGTCATGAACTGCCTGCTTTCTCGGCCGGCCAACGTACGGACAGACGGCAACCTACCCGCTGAGCCGGACGGCGAGGGCGACCAGGAGCCGGGTGTCGGGGTCGTCCAGGTCCACCCCGAACCGCTCCCGGGCGCGCCGCAGCCGGTAGCGCAGCGTGTTGGGGTGGACGACCAGCCGGGCCGCCGCCCGCGCGACGTCGCCCGACGCGTCGAGGTAGGCCGCCAGCGACCGGACCAGTTCGCCGCCGGCCGCCAGGTCCACCCGTACGAGCTCGTGCACGGGCCCGTTCCCCGCCTCCCAGACCGGCCGGGCCGCGTCCAGGACCCGGGCGATGTCCAGTGAGGGGCCCACGCCCGCCGCGTCCGCCGACCGCTGCGCACCGCCCCTCTCCGCCCGCTCGCGCAGCACCCGCACGATGAGCAGGGCCTCGTCGCACGAGGCCCGCACCCCTTGCGCGCCCGCGACCACCGGACCGGCCCCCGCCAGCACCCCGGCGGCCCCGTCCTGGCCCGCCAGCTCCCGGGCCAGCGCCGCCGCGCCGCGTTCCGCCCCCGCGTCCACGGGCAGCAGCACCAGCAGCCGCTCGCCGTCGCGCAGTACCCGCACGGAGGGGCGGTACGTCGCGGCCTGGAGCGCCGGTACGTCGAGCGCGCGACCGCCCGGGGCGGACGCGGAGCTCAGGGGTTCGGCGACCACCACCGCGCAGGCGGCGTCCGGGGACAGGCCGAGCGCCCAGGCGTGCGTGCGGGCGTCCCCGTCCCCGTACAGCAGTCCGCGCAGCGCGATCTCGCTGCGGCGGGCGGCGCCGCTCTCGCGCAGCCGGTGCCGCACCAGCAGGGGAGCGGCGACCTCGGCGGCCCTGCGCAGGGCGTCCGGCGCGTCCGGGCGCAGGGGACGTCCGTCGCCGGCCACCCAGATGGAGCCGAGGACTTCGGGGCCGCTGCGGACCGCGATGATCAGGCGGTCGGGCCCCTCGGCGTCGGCCGCGCGGTGGACGACGTCCCGGGACGTCCAGAGCGTCCGCAGGATCCCGCTGCGGCGCAACTCCGCGACCCGCCACTCCGGCACCCGGCCCCCCAGGATGGTGGACCGGCGGAGCACGTCGGCGTCGGGGCCGGTCGCGGAGTGGGCCAGGACCCGCAGGCGCGTGTCCTCGATGGTGATCGAACCGCCGGTGTACTCGGCGACGGTCGCCGCGAGGGCGCTCAGGCTCTCCGGGACTCCGGCCGCCATCCGTCCCGCGGCCCCGTCGTCCGCGCCCGCCCGTGCGCAGGCCAGCGCGGAACGCAACAGCGCTGCGGTGTCCGTCCAGTCGGCCCACTCCGCGCGGGTGAGCAGGGCGACCCCCGCCTCCTCGGCGACGGCGACCACCTGCGGCGCGGCGGCCACCCCCTCCACGGCTCGCAGCACCACGCCGGACGCGCCGCGGCGCGCGGCTTCGCGCACCGGGGCGGCGGCGTCGGGCGACGACGCGGGCGGACCGGTCACCAGGACCAGGCAGCCGTCCAGCGGCCGGGCGGGGCCCTCGTCGCCCACGGCCACACCCCGTACCCCGACGTCGCGGCCGGCGGGTGCGAGGAGCAGGTGCAGGCTTCCGCCGTCGTCGAAGGCGAGAAGCTCACGCAACGCGACGGAGGGCTCCGGCGGGAGGGACGCACGGCTCGTCATGGCAGCCGAGCATACGAGCGCGCCGGCGCGCGGGGACGGCGTGTCCGGGACCCGGCCCTCGCCCGTGCGGTGACGGCCGGCGGACGGGTGCCCGCTCGGGGGTGGGGTGTCCGGGGCCCGGTCGCGAGCGGCACGGCGGCCGCCGGTCCCCGGACGGGACGAGACGGCGGCGGCTCCCGCGTCACTCGGGAACCGCCGCCGTCCGCATCAGCGGCTACGGGGTGACGCAGCCGATCGAGCCGACGGGGAAGTCGTTGCCGGTGGAGGTCGCGGTGAACCCGAAGGTGACGCTGCCGTCCGGCGGGATCGTCCGGTTGTAGTCGGCGTTCGTGACCGTCAGCGTGCCGTCGGACGCTGTGCTCAGCACCCCGCTCCACACGCTGCTGACCTTGGTGCCCGAACCGGGCTTCCACCGCACGGCCCAGCCGTCCAGCGCCGTCGTGTTGTGGTTCATGACCTCGACGGAGCCCTGGAAGCCGCCGCTCCAGGAGTTGGTCACGCTGTAGACGGCCATGCACCCGGTGTGCGGGTCGGTGGGGTCGGTCGGATCGGGCGTCGGATCCGGCGTCGGGTCCGGGTCCGGAGTGCTGCCCGAGCCGCGGATGCCGGTCACTTCGCCGTGGCCGCCGTCGAAGACGATGTCGGAGCAGGAGAAGAAGTTCTCCTGACTGTCCGAACGGACCCACTGGATGAACATCACCGCGTCACCCGAGCGGCCCGAGGGAAGGGTCAGGTCCCAGTAGTAGTGACCGCCGTCGGTGCCCGGCGAGCCCACCTGGGGCGGGTTGGTGACGGTCTGGATCAACTCCAGGTCGTCCCAGCCCAGTTCGGTCGTGGGCGAGTACCCCGGCTTGGACACGTACACCCGGAACGAACCCGGGTGCGCGGCCCAGTTGCTGTGGTCGACCTCGATCGTGGCGCCCGAGGTCAGGTGCGTACGGGGCCAGTCGCCGCGCGGTGCGTTGTAGCCGGTGAAGTCGTACGGGGACCGGTCTCCGGCGCTGCACAGCTTGCCGTCCGGGACATAACCCTCGCCCCGGCCGCCCGCGTTGGAGTCGAGTACGGCGAACCAGTTGTACAGGGAGGTCGCGCCGCTCTCCGCGAGTGCGGCCTTGCACGCCGGGTTGGTCGGGTCCAGGGAACCCGTGCTGGTCTTGGCGTCCAGGTAGCAGAGGTAGGTGCGCGATCCCGGCGACATCGTGACGCCGTGGGCCTGCGCGCTGCCCTGGCCCAGCAGGGTGAAGGCGATGCCGCCGAGAAGCGTCGCCAACACCGCTGCCAGCGAGGCCAGTTGTGTCCTGCGTCTTGCCATGGTGTCTCCTTCTGCGTGTGCGGGGGCTGCCGTCGTGCGGGACGTGCGTCAGGAGGTCGTACCGGACTGGGGCCGGTCCGGCGGCGCCGTGGGTGGTGAGGCCGTACGTGGGGGTGGCGCCGGGCGGGCGGAGGGGCGCGGGGGCCGCCCTCCGGGCCTCGTCGGTGGGGAGGCGGGGTGGGGGGACTACGGATGAGGTGCCGCATGGGAGCGCTCCCATGCATTCATTGGTAGGGGACTGTAGGGCAGTCGCCGTGTCCCTGACAACCCTTTGGGCGTCATCGGCCGAAACGGGCTGTGGGCCGGCGGCCGCACCCCACGCGGATGCCGCACCCGGCGCCGCCGCCCGAAGCCGCGGCGTGCGCCGATGTCTCCGGGCCGCGCCGCGCCCGGGTGTGTACCGCCCCCCGAAGCCGTCGCGTGACGCGCCCCCTCAGCCCGACTCGCGCACCATCAGCCGCGTCCGCAGGATCACGTGGTGCCAGGCCACCTTCGGCCGGCTCATCTCCTCCAGCAGCAGCCGCACCATGGCCCGGCCGATCTCCTCCATCGGCTGACGGACCGTCGTCAGCGGCGGTTCGGTCCGCTCGGCGAGTTCGAAGTCGTCGAAGCCGACCACCGCCACGTCCTCGGGCACCCGGCGCCCCGCCGCGCGCAGGGCGGCCAGCGCGCCGGCGGCCATGCTGTCCGAGGCGGCGAACACGGCGTCGACCTCCGGATGCCGATCGATCAGGCCGGTCATCGCGCGCCGCCCGCTGGCCTCGGTGAAGTCGCCCTGCGCGACCAGGGAGGGCAGCTCCGTGAGCCCCGCCTCGCGCAGGGCCTCCCGGTAACCGCGCAGCCGGCACCGGGCGACGTACATCTCGGGCGGTCCGGTGATCGCGGCGATGGTCTTCCGGCCGCCGCGCACCAGATGGCCCACCGCGTCCCGCGCTCCGCCAACGTTGTCGGCGTCCACGTAGGTGACCCGCTCGTCATTCGAGCGCCGGCCCAGCAGCACCGTGGGCACTCCGGCGTCCGCGAGCATGTCCGGCAGCCGGTCCTCGGCCCGCACGGACATCAGCAGCACCCCGTCGACCCGGCCGCCGCGCACGTACTCCAGGAGCCGCTGCCGTTCGCTGTCCGTCCGGACGAGGGTGAGCAGCAGTTGCACGCCCCGTTCGTCCAGGGCGTCCCCGACCGCGCGGACGATCTCCGAGAAGAACGGCTCTCCGAACAGCCGCCAGTCGGTCTTCGTCATCACCAGGGCGACGGCGCCCGCGCGCTGCCCGGCCAGGGAGCGTGCGGCCAGGTTGGGTACGTAACCCAGTTCGTCGATGGCGCGCTGCACGGCGCGGCGGGTGGACTCCCTGACGCCCGAGGCGTTGTTGATCACCCGGGAGACCGTGCCCCGCCCCACCCCGGCGAGCGCGGCCACCTCTTCCAGCGTCGGCGTGCCGGAACTCCTGTTCAGCATCTCCCACCCCCAAGACCACCCGATCCTACGGCCAGGAGGGTGAACGGCCGAGTGGACGGGGTGATTGCCGGCAGGTGTCGGCGCCCTCTCTGGGAGCGCTCCCAATTTTATTTGTGCATGACAGCGTCGGATGCCTATGCGTGCGCTCCCGCGGCGTGTACGGTCTCGGGCCGATGGGTTCTGGGAGCGCTCCCATTCGAATGTTCCTCAGTTGTTCCCTTCGGACGAGGAGAGATGCTGTGAAACGCTTCTTGGCTTTACTGGCGAGCGGGGCGACGGTCCTGGGCCTCACGGTCCTGGCCACCCCTCCGGCGGCGGCGGCCACCGGATGCAAGGTGGAGTACACCGTCGCCAGTCAGTGGGAGGGCGGCTTCCAGGGCGGGGTGAAGGTCACCAACCTGGGTGACCCGGTCAGCGGATGGCAGCTCAAGTTCACCCTGCCGGGCGCGGGACAGAAGGTGGTCCAGGGCTGGAACGCCACCTGGACGCAGTCCGGCTCCACGGTCACCGCCGGCCCCGTCGACTGGAACCGCACGCTGGCCACCGGCGGCACGACGGACCTCGGCTTCGTCGGCTCCTTCTCGGGTGCCAATCCGGCGCCCACGGGCTTCTCGCTCAACGGTGTCGCCTGTACGGGCACCGTCGGCGGCGGGGACGACGACGACCCGCCGCCCACCACGGGCGGCGGCACCCCGGTGGAGACCAACGGCCAACTCCGCGTCTGCGGCGTGAACCTGTGCAACCAGTACAACCGCCCCGTGCAGCTGCGCGGCATGAGCACGCACGGCCTCCAGTGGTTCAGCCGGTGCTACAACAACGCGTCCCTGGACGCCCTGGCGAACGACTGGAAGGCGGACCTGCTGCGTACCGCCATGTATGTGCAGGAGGACGGCTACGAGACCGACCCGGCGGCCTTCACCGGCCGGGTCAACAGCCTGGTCGACATGGCCGAGGCCCGGGGCATGTACGCCCTGATCGACTTCCATACCCTCACGCCGGGCGACCCCAACTACAACCTGGCGCGCGCCAAGACCTTCTTCGCCTCGGTCGCCGCCCGCAACGCCGCGAAGAAGAACGTCATCTACGAGATCGCCAACGAGCCCAACGGCGTGAGCTGGGCGGGCATCAAGAACTACGCCGAGCAGGTCATCCCGGTGATCCGGGCCGCCGACCCGGACGCGGTCGTCATCGTCGGCACGCGTGGCTGGTCCTCCCTCGGCGTCTCGGACGGCTCCAACGAGAGCGAGGTCGTCAACAGCCCCGTCAACGCCACCAACATCATGTACGCGTTCCACTTCTACGCCGCGAGCCACAAGGACAACTACCGCGCGGCGGTCAGCCGGGCAGCCTCGCGACTCCCGCTGTTCGTCACGGAGTTCGGCACGGTGAGTGCCACCGGCGGCGGAGCGCTCGACCGGGCGAGCACCACCGCCTGGCTGGACCTGCTCGACCAGCTGAAGATCAGCTACGCGAACTGGACCTACTCCGACGCCGACGAGAGCAGTGCCGCGTTCAAGCCCGGCACCTGTGACGGCGGCGACTACAGCAGCAGCGGTGTGCTCACCGAGTCGGGCGCGCTGCTCAAGTCCCGGATCAGTACCCCGGACAACTTCCCCACCGGCTGATCCGTGAGGTGGGGGGCTCCGGCGCGACCGGGGCCCCACACCCGTGTGAAGACCGGCCGAACCTTGACACCCCGTCGACAGCGGCGAGATACTGGGACCGTTATTGGGAGAGCGCTCTCCCGGAGATTCCGGCCACCGTGTCGACCCACTCCCCGCCGTCGGCACGGTACAGGAGCCCGCGGTGGTCACGGCTCTCCGTGGCCGCCGCGGGCTCCTGTGTATATTCGGCCGAAGCCAAGGGGGTCCGGGAAACACGTCGGCAGGGGTGGGGATGGTTCGCGCGGGGCTCACGGCCGAACGGGTCGTGGCGGCTGCGGCCGATCTGGCGGACTCGATCGGCTTCGACAAGGTGACCATCTCCGCGCTGGCCCGCGGCTTCGGCGTCAAGGACGCAAGCCTCTACTCCCACGTCAGGAACCTGGGCGACCTGCGCACCCGCGTCGCGCTGCTGGCCGCCGAGGAGTTCATCGACCGGATCGAGGCGGCGGTGGCGGGCCGGGCCGGAAAGGACGCGCTGGTCGCGTTCGCCGACACCTATCGCGCCTTCGCGCTTGAGTGCCCCGGCCGGTACGCGGCCACGCAGCTCCGCATCGACCCCGCGATCGCCGCCGAGGCGCCCGCCTACCACCGCACCCTGCGGACGACCGCCGCGATGCTGCGCGCGTACGGTCTGACCGAACCCGACCTCACCGACGCGGTGCGGCTGCTGCGCAGCACCTTCCACGGGTTCACCGCCCTGGAGGCCGACGGCGGCTTCGAGGCCCCGCGGCCCGTGCAGACCTCCTGGGAGCGGGCGGTGGAGGGCCTGCACTTCCTGCTGTCGAACTGGGCGGGGGCGACACAGGGTGAAGTTTCCCCGGAAGCTTCCCCTTGATCATGGACACCTGGAGACTGGGATCTTGAGGCTCCAGGGGAAGCTTCACCTATCACGTATCCCCCTTGACCACGGTCTGTCCGGCTGCCGGCACCGGCGATGTCCAGGAGAAACGTCGCGGTAACAGAGCGGGACAAGGGGGTCGCGCGCGTCCGCCCCGCACCCCAGCCGTGCGCGTCCGGCCCGCACCCCGACAAGGGGGCGGCGGCTGGGCGCGCCGCTGCGGTGCGGAGCATTGGGTGCGGCGCACCGCAGCGCGCGAGAGTGCCGGGCGTCCTCGGTGGGGTGCGGTGGCGCACGTCTGTTTCACCGCCGGCCTGGGCCGCCTCGCCCAGGGCGGCTGCTTCCATCGGGTCATGAGACGGGCTTCGCTGAGGACCTGAGGGCCGGGTACCGGTGTCGCCCTTCATCGCTTCGCGGTTTCGTCCACAGCCCGACGAGCCACCGGTGTCTCCCGGGTGGAGGGGCGGGGGGTCGGTCTGCGCGCTTTTCTCTGCGTGGCTGGTGCGGAGATCAACGCCCGGACGTGCTGGGCGAAGGTGTTGCCGGGGAGAGGAAGCTCGGTTTCGGGTTCGCGGAGGTAGCCGGCGGCGACCGCGTCTGGGATGTAGGCCATGAGCTTGAGCACCGTGGCCGACCGTGAGCGGGTGGTGTGCGCGGAGAGGTGGCGCAGGATGCGGAGGATGGTGGTGGTGGAGGTACTGGTGACGGGGTGGTTTCCGGGGTGCCAGTGCTGGTCGTTGTGCGGCCTGGGCTCGTCGTCCTGATGAGGGCCTGGCAACTCGGGTGGGGGTTGGACGTCGTCTGTCTGGTGGTGCCACCACTCGGCTGCGTCGCCTTCTCCCTGGGCAAGGTGGTGGAGGTAGAGGCAGTAGGCGGCGGCTGCTTGTCCGGCGCCGGCTGCGTACTGCCACCAGAACCGTGCCCCTTCGTCGGTGTCGGACAGCTGCAGGACGCAGGCGAGGGCGAGGGCGCTGCGAGGTTCGGGGACCTGGTCGGTGAGGAAGTCGGCCACGGCGGTGGGTGAGGTGTGGGTCAGGAGGGTTTCGCACAGGGCGCGCAGATCTTCGGCCGCCTCGTTGAGAGGCCCGTCCAGGGTCGGGTCAGGGAGTGCCGGAATGCTGGCCGCAAGGGCTGGGGAAGTAGGGGCCGGTTCGCGGGGGACCGTGCGGTTGTGAACGAGCAGGGCGCGGGAGAGGAGCTGTTCGATGTGGCTCAAGGGGTGATCCCTTCGGTGCTGGGCGGCGGGATGACGCTGTCCAGGAAGCGGGTGGCATGGCGTTCGTCGGAGCGGATGGTGGCCAGGGAGGCGCCCAGGAGGGAGGACACCTGCTCGGGGGTGAAGCCGCGCAGGCGACGCAGCACCATGACGTCGAGCTGGCGGTCGGGCAGGCGGCTGATCGCGGCGAAGAGTTCGAGGGTTTCGGTGAGCTGGTGGGCGCAGTCGGCCGGTTCGGCGAGGCTCTGCAGGATGACGGTGTCGAAGGCCGCGTCGCCCAGCTCGGGCCGGCCGTCGCGGTGGGGGGTGCGGGCCATGACGGTGGTGCGCAGGACGTTCCAGGCGTAGCGGCGGATGTCGTGGCTGGCGAGTGCTTCGTTCCAGGAGAGCCAAAGGCGGTCGAAGGCGTCGCGAACGGCTATGTCGCGCTGGTCGTCGTCGAGGAAGGTCTGAGCGTAGAGCTCGTAGTCCTTCTCCATCAGCTGACGGAGCGCGGAGTGGTCCAGGGGCGGGGCGATATGGGTGGTCTTCACCGCGGTGCGGTTGGTGCATCCGCTGATCCAGTCGCTGCTCTTGTGGGTTTCCAGGGCTGCCTGTTTCCAGAGCCGGTACAGGGGCCAGTTCGGCATGTCCAGCTCGGTGGCGAGCCTGAGAACGATCTCCAAGCGGGGGTAGAGGCCGACGCCGCGCAGCATTTCGGAGATCTTCGACTTGGCGAAACGGACTCGGGTGCTGAGTTCGTTCAGGGTCAGGCCGCTGCTCAGGTAGGCGGAGCGCATCGGGTCGAGCCAGGCTCGGTGGGCGCTGCCGACGTTGTCCGCGACGGGCCCGAGCTTGCGCCCCGGCCGTGTGGAAGCTGGTCCGCCGGAGGGTGCGGGCGGTTCGGACGGCGTCGTCACGGGGCGTCGCCCTCCTCGTCCTCGGCCGCATCGAGGCGCGTGCCTCCTGGGGCGGTCGCGGTCTCGGCTGGGCCGGCATCAAAGGTCGCGGCCGGGTCGGTGTCATGGGTGCACACGGTGCGAGAGCGAATCGCCTGGAGGATCTGCTGGATGGTCAGGGCGAGAACCGGGGCGAGCGTGGCGATGGCGGCCGTCTCGCCGGCGGCTGCCATCGCCGGCGCCCACGCAAGCACGGCCACCGTGACCGCGAGCGCGATCTTCTGTCGAGGTGTCATATGAGTAACTCCGATCGGTGTGGGTCCGGCCTTCTGGACCCGGCGGCCTATCCGGAAGGAGGCGCCGGCATCCCGAGCAGGCGGGTGCCGACGCCGCCGCGCTGGGAAGGGCAACCAGCATGACTAGAAGGGGAGTTGCTACGCCACGTGATCAAGGAATCACGGAACAATGACAGTCGCGGTGTTCTCGTCGGCGAGGGAAGTGCGCCAGCTCGCTACAGGGGCACGTAGAAGCGCTGACGGGTGGAAGTTCCCAGTTCTCCTTGCAATTGCCCGCCCGACCGACGTCAATGGAAGTGACGCCGTTGGTGTCGGCCTTCCATCCGGAAGGGCCCCTCCCCGTGCCGAGAACAAAGGGGGAGCGGGCATCCGCTCTCGCCTGGCCGGGGTCAGAGGCCAGGCGAGAGCGCAGCGGCCCCACACCGGGGCCATGACGACCGTAGACCATGGCACTGACACTGCCCCCTGGACGCCTTTCCCTGCCTACTTGTTCTCGACGTCGCCGTCGCGGGCCGGCGAATGACTGGGAGGCCAGGCCTACTCGCTGAAGAGCAGCCGAGGGCGGCCGGGGCCAGTGCGGCACGAGAACCGACTGCGATGCGGTATCAGCGCCTTCTGCCAGCATGCTTCCGTGACAGCCATACGTGATCAACGCCCAGCCGCGACCGCCCTAGAGTTCCTGCATTCCGTGCCCCCTCCGGAATGGTGTGAGCCGGCGCTCGGTCACGCCGCCGTCGCGAACTGGGAGCGGGACAACGGCGTGGTCCTCCCCGAGCCGTACCGAACATTCATCGCCGAGATCAGCAACGGATTCAGCCTCGGCCCGGCCGGTGACGGCGGTCTCCAGCCACTCGATTGGCTCCCGACACATGGCCCGACCTCGGCCCCCGGCAGCCTGGCTTCGCTCACTTCTGACGGCTCTGGCGCAACTTCCGTGAAGTCCAAGCCGATCTCCGGTGTCAGAGGCTGGTGAGCCCAGAGAACTGACAGGCCAGCGGCTTGCCCCGAGGCGGGCGCCTGCTCGGCCGGCATGGCTTCACACAAGTTGTGCCAGAGCCCGAGATTCGACGGCACCGGGACTCTCCTCCCCGTCTCTGCGTCGGAAGCCGAGCTGGATCGCTAGGTTTGGGTCCATGGAGATACATTCCTGCACTTACGACCACCCGCACGTCTCCCAGTTGGTTGAACGTTTGCAAGCGGAGTACACCAAGATCTACGGGGCGCCGGACGAAAGCCCGACTGAATCAGGCCAGTTCTCGCCTCCCCGCGGGGCGTTCGCGGTGGGATACGTGAAGGGTGGGCCCGTCGCCATGGGCGGCTGGCGTGCCCGTGAGGACGGCCGTGCGGAACTCAAGCGTATGTACGTTATCGATGAGCATCGCGGCCGAGGATATTCCCGGTCCGTCCTGGAGTGGCTGGAGGAATCGGCCGCTGCCGCAGGAGCGCCGACCATGGTTCTGGAGACGAACCAACGGCATCCTGCGGCGATCGGTCTGTACCGCTCGTGCGGCTATACCGACGTTCCCGCCTTCGGTTACTACGCCGACGATCCGCTCACCGTCTATCTGGGCCGGCGGCTGCAACCTCAACAAATCTGACCGTCCGAGCGCCGACCGCGTCATGCAACGACGGTCGGCCTGGCTAGCGCTGTGACCGGGAAGGTTTGCCGGGTTGGGGTGGCGTGAGCCCGTTGTCAGAGCCTCCCGATAACGTGCCGGCAGCCAGATCCGACTCTTCTCCGGGAGAACACCCGTGGACATCTTGCTCATCGCCGGCCTGTGGTTCGACGGATCCGCATGGGACGAGGTCGTGCCCGAACTCACTGCACTCGGCCACCGTCCCTTGCCGCTCACCCTCCCCGGGCAGGGCGACGGCACCGCCTCCGCGACGTTCGATGACCAGCTGGCAGCAGTGCTCGACGTGGTTGACGCGGCGCCCGGGAAGCCCTTGGTGGTGGGGCACTCCGCTGCGTCAAGCCTGGCCTGGCTGGCCGCCGACGCGCGACCGGAAAAGGTGGCCAAGGTCGCACTGATCGGCGGCTTCCCGGCCGCCGACGGGCGGGCCTACGCCGATCACTTCGCGATTGAGGGCGGCACCATGCCGTTCCCGGGCTGGGGCCCGTTCGAGGGAGCGGACTCCGCCGACCTGGACCAGGAGACCAGGGACCGCCTTGCGTCCGCCGCTGTTCCTGTCCCCGAGGGGGTCGCCCGAGGAGTCGTGCACCTGACCGACGAGCGCCGTTTCGACGTCCCCGTTGTGCTCATCTGCCCCGAGTTCACCCCCGCCCAGGCCGAGGAGTGGATTACCGCTGGCGAGAGCCCTGACCTCGCCCGCGCGGCCCACCTTGAGTACGTGGACCTCGACTCGGGCCACTGGCCGATGGCCACTTGCCCCCACGAGCTCGCCCGCATCCTGTCGGAGGCCGCGAACTCGTAGTGCTGTGGCGCGGTTGGGTCGTCAGGCCGCTGCCGGTAGTGGTCTGACGCCCCAGCGGATGCCCTTTTCGCCGCGGACGCGGGCGCGTTCCTTGCGTGGGGCGGCGAGTATGCCGGGGTGTCGGGCGTTGGCGTTGCGCCGGCGCAGGTAGGCGTGCGGGGCCCGGGTCTGCACCGGCTGGTGCGGGTGGTTGGAGTTGGCCAGGGTGAACTGCCGCAGCGGCCCGAAGCGCGCCTCGATCGGGTTGGCCCAGGAGGCGTAGGCCGGGGTGAAACATAGCTCGACCGTGTTGCGAGCGGCCCAGGCGCGGATCTTCGTGCCGCAGTGCGCGGACAGGTTGTCCAGGATCACGTAGATCGGGGCGCCATCCGGACGGGCTGCCCGAATCGACTTGAGCGCGGCGAGGGGGCCGGCGCCTTTGCGGCGCCGGTTGACGCCCACTAGCCGATCGGTGCCCACGGTGTAGCAGCCGTGGAAGCAGGTGACGCCGTGGGTACGGTGGTAGGTGGCCGGCAATCGGTCCGGATTGCTCAGCCGGCCCAGCAGGATCCGGCGGTGAGCCGGATACCGAGCGGCCTGAACTCGTCGAAGGCGAAGGTCCTGTCCGGCCGCTCGTGCAACGCGAATTCGATCTGCGCCGGCTTCGCCTCGAAGTGAGGTCCGGTGACTCCTTCCAGGTCCTGGTGCGCTGGAAGGTGATCCCGCGGCGGGACAGTAAGCAGCGCAGCGCCTCGCGGCCCATGCGGATCGGCCGCGATGGCAGGCGCTGCAGGTGCTCTGTGAGCTTGCGGATCGACCAGTGGGTGAACGGCTTGCCGAGCCTGGTCGGGCGGGTAGTGGCCGCCGCCACGACGAGGTCCTCGTCGTCAGGCGTCAGTAAGCGGGGACGGCCTCCCGTCCCTCGAGGGTCCAGGCAGGCCAGGCCGATCTCACGGACAGATCTCCGCCATCCAATCCGGGCAGGCCCAGCCACCGGGCAGAAACCGGTGAACCCATGTGGTCACAGCTAGTCCCACCAGAACGACCACGATGTCCGTCCCATGAGGTCCATCGCGTACTCGGGGAACGGTGCGGGCGGGTCGTCGACGATGTTGTTGGCGGACGAGAGCACGTGTTCCAGAGCGAGCAGGTTTGCGTGCTCTGCTTCGACGGGTGGCCTGGCGACCGATACGTGCAGCTCGCTGCCGAACACCGCCACGACCCGGGCGCCGAAGCGGTCCTCCCAGCTCCGTAGGAGTGCACACAGCAGAGGCAGCGGTGCCTCGGCGGACCAGCCGATCGACGCCAGAACGTCGCTGCTGCGATGGGCCGGGACAAGCATGAGTCTGCACTGGCCCAGCCCGGACTACCCCGTTTCGATAAACCAGGACAGCAGATGTGCAGCCGCCTCCTCAGGCTTCGGGTCTGCGGACGCAGTCGGTATCTGCGGGGCCAGGCCCGGCCACTGCTCGAAGGGCGGTCCGGGATCGTGCGGCCATGGTTCCACTCCCTCAGGGACCGGGACCGGTGTCGGGTCCATCCAGAAGGGCAGCCTCCTGCGCCGGTACTCGGCGAAGTTCGTGGCCAGCACCTCCTCCAGACGGACGGCATCGACGTGGTTCAGGCCGAGCGGACTTCCCAGGACATCGGGCCAGCACAGGATCGGAACCAGGCCACGGGCCTCCTGATCGCTCAGCAGGCGAGGCCACAGCTGATCGATGTCTTGAGGAAATTCGTCAGAGACCCATACGTGTGTGGGACCGGAAGACAGGAACCGGCCGGGAGGCATACCGTCGGGCAGGACAAATGACATGGTCGCACCGTAGACCGTGGCGCTGACATCGCAGCTACCCACGAGACACAAGAGGACGCCCCGGCAGCAGTGATCCGAACGAATCGTCCTGGGGGAGGGGCGGTCGGCTGTGAGGGCAGAGCGGCTGGTGAAGCCGTGCACATCAAGCCCGAACATCTCGACGCTCATCAGTCCGAACGACGTCTTTTAGCAGGTCGAGGTCCGATCGCGTGGGCCGTAGGGCACTCGAACCCCCGACCACCCGATTAAAAGTCTGCCGGTCGCGACTTCCCGCAACGCGAAACCCCCGGCGGCGGCGATCCGTCGCGGCCGGGGGCTGCCCATGTGCCTGACCAGGAGTCAGGCAACCTTGCCGGAGCGGGTGGTTGTCGCCTCGCGGATCAGCTCCGCGTAGCGACGGCCGCTGCTCTTGACCGTACGGCGCTGTGTCGCGTAGTCGACGTGGACCAGGCCGAACCGCTTGTCGTAGCCGTACGCCCACTCGAAGTTGTCGAGGAGCGACCAGGCGAAGTAGCCGGCCAGCGGCGCGCCCTTGTGGACGGCGCGGGCGCACGCCGCGAGGTGTTCCTCCAGATACTGCGTCCGCTCCGGGTCGTGCACCGAGCCGTCGGCGAGGACGACGTCCTGGTAGGCCGAGCCGTTCTCCGTCACGTAGATGCGCTCGACCCCGTACTCCTCGGTCAGGCGCAGGAGCAACTGCTCCAGGCCCCGGGCGTGCACCTCCCAGTCCATGTGGGTGTGGCGGGAGCCGGGCAGGTAGACCTGCTTGGCGTGCGGGACCGGGCCGGACGGGTCGGCGGTGACGACCTGGCGGAAGTAGTAGTTGACGCCCAGCCAGTCCAGTGGCGCGGAGATCAGCTCCATGTCGCCTTCCTGGACCGGGAGTTCGACTCCGTACAGGTCCACCATGTCCTGCGGGTAGCCGCGTCCGAGGATCGGGTCGAGCCACCAGCGGTTGGTGTGACCGTCGCCGCGCACCGCGGCCGTCTTGTCGGCCTCGCGGTCGGTGGCGGGTTCCACCGGGCTGAGGTTGTTGACGATGCCGACCCGGGCGTCGGGGGAGATGCCCCGGATCGCCCGCACGGCCAGGCCGTGGCCCAGGTGCAGGTGGTAGGAGGCCCGGACGGCGGCGGTCAGGTCGGTGAGACCCGGCGCCATCGTGCCCTCCAGATGGCCGATCCACGCCGAACAGAGGGGTTCGTTGAGGGTCGCCCAGTCCTTGACGCGGTCCCCGATCCGTTCCACGACGACCGAGGTGTACGCGGCGAAGTGCTCCGCGGTCTCCCGTACGGTCCAGCCTCCCCGGTCCTGGAGCGCCTGCGGGAGGTCCCAGTGGTAGAGCGTGGCGAAGGGGGTGATCCCGGCCTCCAGGAGCCCGTCGACCAGCCGGTCGTAGAAGTCGAGGCCGGCCGCGTTGACCGGTCCGTCGCCGCCGGGCACGATCCGCGGCCAGGCGAGCGAGAAGCGGTACGCGTTCGCTCCGACCTCCTTGATCAGGGCGATGTCCTCCGGCACCCGGTGGTAGTGGTCGCAGGCCACGTCCCCGGTGTCGCCGCCGGCCACCTTGCCCGGGATGTGCGAGAAGGTGTCCCAGATGGAGGGGGCGCGGCCGTCCTCGGCCACGGCTCCCTCGATCTGGTACGCGGCGGTGGCGACGCCCCAGGTGAAGCCGGCCGGCAGGGTGCTGAGGTCGTTCACGGACTTCCTTTCCGGAGCGGTCACTTGACGGCTCCCGCGGTGAGACCGGCCACCAGGTAGCGCTGCAGGAGCAGGAAGCCGGCGACGATCGGCACGCTGACGACGAGCGAGGCGGCCATGACCTGGTTCCAGTAGACGTCGTTCTGGGTGGCGTAGCCCTGGAGGCCGACGGCCAGCGTGCGCGTGGTGTCGTTGGTCATGACGGAGGCGAAGAGGACCTCGCCCCAGGCCGTCATGAACGCGTACACGGCGACGGCCACGATGCCCGGCACGGCGGCCGGGACCACGACCCGGAACAGGGCGCGCACCGGCCCGCAGCCGTCGACGAGCGCGGCCTCGTCCAGATCCCGGGGGATCGAGTCGAAGTAGCCGATGAGCATCCAGATGGAGAACGGCAGCGAGAACGTCAGATACGTGAGGATCAGTCCGCCGCGCGAGCCGTACAGGGCGACGCCCGTGCTGTTGCCGATGTTGACGAAGATGAGGAAGAGCGGCAGCAGGAAGAGGATGCCCGGGAACATCTGGGTGGAGAGCACCGTGACCGTGAAGACGCGCTTGCCGCGGAACTTGTAGCGGCTCACCGCGTACGCCGAGAACACCGCGATGATCACCGAGAGGACCGTCGCCGCACCCGCCACGATCAGCGAGTTGACGAAGTAGCGGGCGAGGGGGACGGTCTCCCAGATGTCGAAGTACGGCTTGACGGTCAGCCCGGACGGGATCCAGCTGAACTTCCCCGACACGTCCTGGAGCGGCTTGAGCGAGCTGCTGACCATCACATAGACGGGCAGCAGGACGAAGGCGGTCAGGAACGTCAGGATGACCCGGCGGGTCCAGAGGAAGGACTGCGGCGCGGCCATCGGGGAACGGGTCCGCGGGCGCGGTCCCGTCTTCGCCGGCGGCGCGGACTGCTGGGCATGGCTAGGCATCGGCACCCTTCCTTCCGCGTGAGGTGACGAACAGGTAGACGGCCGTCACGACCAGCAGGAACAGCAGCAGGAGCACGGACATCGCGGATCCGGTGCCGAAGTTCCAGGTGACGAACGAGGACTGGTAGATGTGGATGGAGATGAGGTCGGCGTTCTCGGGGGCGGCCTTCCCGAACAGCACGTACGGGGTGTTGAAGTCGTTGAACGTCCACAGGAACAGCACGAGCACCAGGACCTGGTTGACCGGGCGCAGCGAGGGCAGCGTGATCCTGCGGATCTGCTGCCAGATGCCGGCGCCGTCGATCGAGGCGGCTTCGTACAGTTCGCGCGGGATGTTCTGCAGCCCGGCCATCACGATGAGGAAGGCGAAGGGCCAGCCCTTCCAGACCGAGACGATGATCAGCGCGTAGATGCTGTTGTCGCCGATCAGCCAGAACGACGGCTGGTCGGTGAGCCCGAGCTGGTCGTGGAGCACGTGGTTGACCAGGCCGTTGTCGCGCTGGAACATGAAGGCCCAGGTGATGACGGCCGCGTAGACCGGCAGGGCGTACGGGACGAGGAAGACCGCCCGCAGGAAGCCCCTGCCGCGGAAGTTCTCCTGCAGCATGATCGCCGCCGCGACCCCGAACAGCCACGCCAGGCCGACGGCGAAGAACGTGAAGACGCAGGTGACGAAGAACGAGTGGAGCAGTGCCTCGCCGATCGGGGCGTTGACGTCGACGGCGATCCTGTAGTTGTCGAAGCCACTCCAGGGCGCCCCGCCCCAGTTGTTGATGTAGAACTGCGTGAACTGGCGGAAGCTCATCACGATTCCGATGATCATCGGAATCACATGGATGAGGAGTTCGAGCAGGACGGCCGGCAGGAGCAGGAGATAGGGCAGTCCGCCCTGGCGGATCCGGTCGGGGACGCGCGGCAGTCTTCTGCGCGCACCCCCGCTGCCCCGGCTCGTCACCCTGTCCGACTTTTCCGTCAGGCTGTCGGTGGTCACGGTGGCGGTCATGAGGGGTGCCTTACTGCTGCATCGTCTGCTGGGCCTTTTCCAGGCGCGCCTTGACGGATTCGGTGGTCACGGGGCGTCCGGCCGCTGCGTCGGCCCACAGTTCCTTGACCGCGGTGCCGACGGCCGTCTCGAACTGCGACTCGTTGGGGACCTGCGGCAGCGGGGCCGCGCTCTTGGCCAGCGTGTCGCGCAGGACCGCGAGGTCGGGCGCCGAGAACGCCTCGTCCGCCTGGGCGGTCCTGACCGGCGGGATCGACCCGTAGGTCTTGTTGAGCAGCTTCTGCTCGGCGTCGCTGGTCATGAACTTCACGAACTTCTTGGCGCCGTCGAGGTTCTTGGTGTTCTTGAACACCGCCATGTTGATGCCGGCGACCATGGAGTTGACGTTCTTGCCCTGGCCGGGAGTGCCGGAGGGCACGGGGACGGGTGCGACGCCCCACTCCTCGGGCTTCATGCCCTGCGAGGCGAAGGTGGAGGCGGCGGTCTGCCACAGCACCATCGCGGTCTTGCCCTTGGCGAAGTCCGTCAGGGACTGGTTCTGTGCGTACTCCGCGTTGCCCGGGGCGATGATCTTGTCCTTGGCCATGAAGTCGATGTACTGCTTCACGGCCGCCACCGCGCCGTCCGAGGTGAAGGTCGGCTTGCCCTCGGCGTCGAAGAAGTCGGCGCCGTGCTGCTGGCCCAGGACGAAGGTCTGGTGGATGTTGCTGGAGAGGTTGGAGCCCTCGGCGCCCAGGCCCCACTTGCCGTTTTTGGAGAGCTTCTTGCCGTCCGCGACCAGCTCGTCCCAGGTGGCCGGGGGCTTGTCGATGCCTGCGTCGGCGAAGCTCTTCTTGTTGTAGTAGAGGGCGTACGCGAGGGAGTACAGCGGTACCGCGGCGGGGTCCTTGCCCTCCGCGCCGGCCGAGGCGACCGCCGAGTCGACGAAGCGGTCACGGCCGCCGATCGCGTCGAAGTTCTCCTTGTTCCAGGGGAGCAGCGCACCGGTCGCCTGGAGCGAGGCCGTCCAGGTGTTGCCGATGTTCAGGACGTCCGGGCCCTGACCGGACGTGGTGGCGGCGAGGATGCGGTTGAGCAGGTCGGCCCAGGGCACGACCTCCAGCTTGACCTTGATGCCGGTCCGCTTCTCGAACTTCTTCAGCTCGGGAGTCAGGATCTTCTTGTCGGCCTCGATGCTGGGGCCCTGATTGGAGGCCCAGTACGTCAGGGTCTTCGGCGAATCGTTGCTGCCGCCGCCCGAGGACGTACCGCCTCCACAGCCGGTGACACCGGCGGCTATGGAGAGTGCGAGGGTGACGGCTGCCGCGGCTCTGATGGTGCGCATGCGGGATGGCCCCTTTCCGGGGAGGAAGGCCGTGTTCGAGAACCGAACGACCTTCAGGACTTAATTTATGACGTGATTTAAGAGCTGAGAGAAGGTCGCGTCAAGTCCCCGGGGCGCGGTATGTTGCGGGCAGGGAAGGAGCCACATGGCTGAGCGCAACAGACGGACCGTGCGTGACCTGCGACGGGGCAACCGGGCGCGGGTATTGCAACGGTTGTATTTCGACGGCCCGCTGAGCCGCCAGGAGCTCGGTCCCGCGACCGGGCTGAGTTCGGGGTCCATCAGCAACGTCGTCGCGGAACTCGCCGCGGAGAACCTTTTGGAGGAGGCCGGCGTCGTCGACTCCGACGGCGGCCGCCCCCGCACCCTGCTGCGCGTCGCCCCCGGCGGCGGCCTCCTCATCGGCATCGACATCGGTGAGACCCGGATCAGGGTGGAGCTCTTCGACCTCTCCCTCACCGAACTCGCCCGCACCGAGCGTCTGCTGGCCCAGCACGGCTACGACGTGGACCGCATCGTCGGTCATGTCCGCAGCGGCGTCGCCGATGTGCTGCGGGACGCCGGCGCCGACCCGCACCGGCTGCTCGGCATCGGGATCGGCGTCCCCGGCATCATCGAGCGCGCCGCGCCGGACGGCGTCGTCGGCGACGTGGGCTCCGTCGTCCACGGCCAGACCATCGACTGGAGCGCCGTCCCCTTCGAGCAGCTGCTCCGCGACGCCGTACGGGTGCCGCCCGAGGTCCCGTTCTTCATCGACAACGGCGCCAAGACGCTCGGCCAGGCCGAGATGTGGTTCGGTGGCGGGCGGGGCGCGGGTGCCGCCGCGATCGCCCTCATCGGTTCCGGCGTCGGCGCCTGCGTGAATCACGGCGACCTCCTCGACGAGGACCGCAGCAGCCAGGCCCTGGAGTGGGGCCACAGCACCGTGCAGCTGCGCGGCCGGCGCTGCCGCTGCGGCTCGATCGGCTGCCTGGAGGCGTACGCGGGCGCCGAAGCGATGCGCGAGCGCTGGCAGGAGGCGGGCGGCCCGCTGCCCGCCGACGCCGACGACGAGACCGCCCTCGCCGCACTGCTCGCCGCCGCCTACCCGGCCGACGGCGGCGAACCCGACCCGGTGGCCGTCGCGCTGCTCGACGAGACGGCCGAGTGCCTGGGCGCGGCGCTGGGCGACCTGATCAACCTCTTCCTGCCCGAGCGCATCCTGCTCGGCGGCTGGGCGGGCCTGCTGATCGGCCCGCATCTGCTGCCCGACATCCGCCGGTACGCGCAGGAGTACGCGCTGAAACACGCGGCGGCCCGGACCACGATCGAGATGGGCCGCCTGGGTCCTGACGCGGTCACCGTCGGCGCGGCGACGCTTCCTCTGGCCGACTTCCTGGCCCGCGGCGGCAGCCGTCCCTCACCGGCGTCCCCGACCGGCTCCACGGCACCGGCGCCCCGGACCCCGGCGGCCGCCGTCCGCGGCAGAGAACGGCCCCGGACGGGGGCGGACGCGGCGGGGTGAGGCGAGGCGGACAGGCGCTGCGCCGGGTTCCCGGCCCGCGGCTTCACGGGCGCGGTCCAGGCGCTGGGCCGGGTCCGCCCCGGCCCGCGGCTTCACGGGCGCGGCCCCGGCGTTGCGGCAGGGCCCATCCCGGCCCGCGGCTTCACGGCACGCCCCAGGCGCTGCGCCGGGTCCGCCTCGCCCTGCGGCCGCACGGTCCCCGGTCCTATGCCGATTCCCGCACCACCAGCGACGGCTCGAAGATCACGGACGTCGCGGCGCCCTCCGGCTTCCCCAGCCGCTCGATCAGCAGCCGGGCCATCTCGGCGGCCATCGCCTCCACCGGCTGGCGGACCGTCGTCAGCGGCGGACGGCAGGCCAGGGCCGCGCTGCTGTCGTCGAAGCCGATCACCGCGACGTCCTCCGGCACCCGCTTGCCGCGGTCCCGCAGGACGTGGCAGGCGCCCGTGGCCATCAGGTCGTTGGCCGCGAACACCCCGTCCAGATCCGGGTGTTCGGTCAGCAGCCGTTCCATCGCGGTCTCGCCGCTCTCCTGGGTGAACCGCCCCTCGGCGATCGCGATGTACGGGTGTCCGTTCCGCGCCATCGTGTCCCGGAAGCCTGTCAGCCGCTCCTGCACGGCGGGCACGTCGAGCGGTCCGGTGATGGTCGCGATCCGACGGCACCCCCGGGCCAGCAGATGCTCGGCGGCCAGCCGCGCGCCGTCCTGGTGGGCGACGTCGACATAGCTGATCCGGGCCGCGCGGGCGGGCCGCGCGTAGAGCACGGCCGGCAGCCCGGCGTCCGTCAGCATGCCCGGCAGCGGGTCCTCCGCGTGCGTCGAGACGACCAGCGCGCCGTCCGCGCTGCCCTGGCGCAGGAACGCCACCACGTCCTCCCGTGCCCGTGACGTCTCGGCGAACATCAGGACCGGGTGCATGCCGCGCGGCCGCAGGTAGTCGACGACCCCGGTCACCACCCGGCCGAAGAACGGGTCGGCGAAGACCTGCCCGGTGAACGAGGCCCCCGCACTCCCGTCCGCCTCGTCCGGCGGTGTGTCCTCCTCCGTCTCCGTCTCCGGCTCCACGCCCGCGCCGGACACCACCAGCGCGATGGCGTCGGTGCGCCGGGTCACCAGCGAGCGGGCCGCGCGGTTGGGCGCGTAACCGGTGGAGGCGACCGCTTGGCGGACGGCCTCCTGGATCACCGGGTCGACATTCCGTACCCCGTTGATCACCCGGGAGACGGTGGCGCGGGAAACGCCGGCCGCCCTCGCCACGTCCTCAAGAGTGGGTGTACCGGCCGGTCGCAGATCATCCGTCATGAGCGCATTTATAGCATCAGCGGAGAGCGCTCTCCATCGTGCTCCGAACCGTTACCGGATCCTTTCCCGGCCGAGTCCGGGCCCGGCCGCGCCACGATCCGCGCGGTGAGCGGCAGATCGCCCGCGGAACGGCCGCCGAGCAGCGTGAACGCGCCCGCCTCCGTCTCCCACCCGTGCCTGCCGGGCGACCAGTGGGCCAGAGCCCGCCCGTCCATCCGGACCACCGCGACCACGCTCTCCCCGGGCTCCGCCTCGACCGCCGCGTAACCGATGAGCTTGCGCACCGGCCGTTCGACGGCGGAACCGCTGCGCGCCAGATAGACCTGCACCACCTCCCGGCCGCGCCGCCGCCCGCTGTTGCGCACCCGCACCCCCACGTCGAAGGGTTCTCCGGCCCGCACCGCCGCCGGGGCCGTCAGCTCCTCGTACTCCCAGCGCGTGTACCCGAGGCCGTGGCCGAACCAGTACGCCGGAGCGGCCCCGGACCGCAGCCAGGCCCGGTACCCGAGGTGCGGGCCCTCCGCGTAATGCAGCCGCCCGTCGGCGCCGGGAGCGGTGGTGAGCACCGGTACGTCGTCCTGGGCGGCGGCCCAGGTGGTCGGCAGCCGGCCGCCGGGCTCGGTCCGGCCGAACAGCACGTCGGCCAGTCCGTCCCCGGCCTCCTGGCCCGGGAACCAGGCGAGCAGGAGCGCGGGCACCCGCTCGTGCCAGGGCAGGGCGACCGGGCCGCCCGCGTTGACCAGGACGACGGTGCGCGGGTTGGCCCGGACCACCGCCCCTACCAGCGCGTCCTGACCCTCCGGCAGGTCCAGGCTCTCGCGGTCGTGCCCCTCCGACTCGCTCTGCTCCGTCGTGCCCACGACCACCACCGCCACGTCGGCGACCCGTGCGGCGGCGACCGCATCGGCGAGCGCGGCATCCGCGTCGCCGGCCGGCGGGGCGGCGGCGAGGACCGTCGCGACCCCCGACCCCGGGGCGAGCGAGCGCCGCGCGACCACCTCCACCTCCCGGCCCGCGGTCATCTCCACGCGGGCGGTGTACAGCGGCGGGGCCACGTGCACCCGGGTCGGGTCGTCGCTGTCCAGCGGGAACGTCCCGTTCAGCACCTCGTGACCGTCGACGGCCAGCGAGATGTCGCCCCAGCCGCCCACCGCCCAGGTCCACGTGCCGCTCTCGGCGGGCCGGAACAGGGCCCGGATCTCCACCAGCACGGCGTCCCCGGCCGGCACCGAGGGCTCCACGATCCGGCCGGACAGCCGGTGCTCCGCGTGGAGTTCGGCCCGCTGGGCGTCGAGCAGCCGCACGAGCACCCCGGGCTCCCCGTCGCGCGGATCGCGGGCCCGGTCGCGGCCGAGCGGCTGCGGCCGGACGGGCGGGGGGAGGCCCGGCCGGTACGTCACCGCCGCCACCCCGTCGAGCACCCGCTCGATCCCGGCCAGCGGCGTCACCACGTGCTCGGGGAACACCTCCGCGCTGCCTCCGCCCTGGATGCGTACCGCCGTGGCGTGCGGACCGATGACGGCGACGGACTTCAGCGCCGCCGGATCGAGCGGCAGCAGCCCGCCCTCGTTGCGGAGGAGCACCGCACCCGCGGAGGCGGCGCGGCGCAGCAGGGCGCGCCGGGCCCCCGGAGCCACCGGGGACCGGTGCGCAGGGTGCCCGGATCCGGACGCGCCCGCCCGGTGCGCCGGCCGGTCCGGTCCGAGTGCGCCCACCCGGCGGGCCAGTCGCAGCAGCCTGCGTACCTTGTCGTCCACGGCCTCGGCGGGGACCAGGCCCTGTTCGAGTGCGGCGAGCAGACCGGTCGCCCAGGGGCCGTCCGGGCCCGGCATGGCCAGGTCCTGGCCGGAGCGGGCGGTCTCCAGCAGGGTGCGCACGCCTCCCCAGTCGGAGACCACGAGGCCGTCGAAGCCCCAGTCGTCCTTGAGGGGGCGCTCAAGCAGCGGAGACGCGGACATGGTGACGCCGCCGACCTTGTTGTACGCGGACATGACCGCCCACACCCCGGCCGCCACGGCCTCCTCGAACGGGGCGAGATACACCTCGTGCAGGGTGCGTTCATCCATACGGACGTCGACGGTCAGCCGGTCCGTCTCGGCGTCGTTGCCGACGAAGTGCTTCGCGGTGGCCGCCACTCCGCCCGACTGGATGCCCCTGATGAGCGCCGCGCCCGTGCGGCCGGTGAGCAGCGGGTCCTCGGAGAAGCACTCGAAGTGCCGGCCGCCCAGCGGTGAACGGTGCAGATTCAGGGTGGGGGCCAGGAGCACGTCGACGCCCTTGCGTCGCGCCTCGGAGGCGAGCAGGGCGCCGAGGTCCGACAGCAGGCGCTCGTCCCAGGAGGCGGCGAGCGCGGTGGGGGAGGGGAGGACGAGCGAGGTCTCGCGTTCGTCCCAGGTCTCGCCCCGCACGCCGGCCGGCCCGTCGGAGAGGGTGAGCGGCCGCAGCCCGACGGCGGGTTCGCCGTAGGTGCGCCAGGTGCTGGCGCCGGTGAGCAGACGAATCTTCTGGGCCGCGTCGAGCTTGTCGAGCAGCGGGTCGGTCTCTTCGTCCGTCATGGCGGTCATGCTCCTTCGTGCACCGCGCTCCCATGTGTATCGGAGAGCGCTCTCCCAGGCTGTCGCGCCCAGCGTCGCCGGTCGCCGCCGATCGTGTCAATGGGGGCTGTGGGGGCGCCTTCGCGAAGGCGGGGAGGAGTTCCGGTGGAGGTCGCCGTGGCCGAGGGATCACGGGCACCCGCGCGCGGGCACGGGTCGGTCTGCGGGGCCGTCTCGGACAACCCGACGAACCACGGACACTCGCGTACGGGTACGGGTACGGGTCACGAGACACGCACCGCGGCGGCCGGTTCCTCGGCGCCGACACATGCGCACGCGCACGGGCACAGGCACGGGTCACGAGTCGACCGCTGCTCTTCTTCGCGATGGGCCACGAACACGCGGGCGGGCATGGATCCGTGCGGCCGGCCGCACCCCCGTGCCCCGGCCCGCCGAACCCGGCCGGGAGTACAGGCCCGCACGCCCCCGGTCGACGGGAAGGTCGTCGGCGCGTCGGAACGCTCCCCGCGCATCGCGTCACCACCTGCTTCCGTCCTCCGCCGACGAGTCCGGGGCCGCCCTTCGCGGCGATGGCCGAAACATACCGTGGTCTTGTCATCACCCGCTGTTTGCACATAAGTTGACCGCTTGCGACATGTCCTACAGCCAGCGGGGGAGCCACGTCATGGCCGCGAACGGACGGCACCGCAGATATCAGCCGAGCCGCATCAACCGGGCTTCGCTCACGGTCACGGCGGGAGGGGCGGGCCTCGCGCTCCCGTTCCTCACGGCGGCCTCGGCGGGCGCCGCCTCGGTGGACGTGTGGAACAAGGTCGCCGCCTGCGAGTCCACCGGGAACTGGCACATCAACAGTGGCAACGGCTACTTCGGCGGCCTCCAGTTCACCCGCTCGACCTGGGCGGCGTACGGCGGCACGGTCTACGCACCGCGCGCCGACCTGGCCACCAGGGACCAGCAGATCGCCATCGCGGAGAAGGTCCTGGACGGCCAGGGTCCCGGCGCCTGGCCGGTCTGTTCCGAAAAGGCGGGACTCACCCAGGGCGGCACCACGCCCGACGTCAGCCCGCAGAGCGAGCGTACGGCCCGCGTCCCGGCCCCGAAGAAGCCGGACAACGCGTCCTTGCCCTCCCGTACGCCGCAGACCAAGCAGGCCGCGGCGACCCCGACGACGGTGCCGGGCAAGCGGGACTCGTACACCGTCACGCCCGGCGACTCGCTCTCCGGGATCGCGGAGGGCCAGCACCTTCAGGGCGGCTGGCAGCGGCTGTACGCGGCGAACCGCGCGATCGTCGGCGACGACCCGGACCTGATCTTCCCCGGCCAGCGCCTGACCCTGACCGGAACGCCGGGAGCGGCCACGAAGCCCGCACCGGGAACGGCGACGAGGAACGAGCCGAAGGCCGCGACGAAGACCGGCCCGAAGACCGCGGCCAAGGCGGCCCCGAAGACAGCTCCGGAGAGGCAGCGGAAACAGCAGGACAAGGCGCGGTCGCAGTCGCAGCCTCAGCCGAAGAAGACGCAGCCGCACAGGACCGAGCCACGTAAGACCGAGCCACGTAAGACCGAAACCCGTAAGACCGAAACCCGTAAGACCGAGCACGCGCAGAAGCACAGCTCGCTCACCGCCCCCGTCGCGGCTCGCACCGGCACGCCGTACCACCAGGCCGGTTCCTGGTCCAGCGGCTACCACACGGGCGTCGACTTCCCCGTCCCCACCGGCACGTCCGTGAAGGCGATGGCCGCGGGCACCGTCGTGTCGGCGGGCTGGGCGGGACCCTACGGCTATCAGATCGTCATCAGGCACAGCGACGGCAAGTACAGCCAGTACGCGCACCTGTCCTCGTTGCTCGTGCGCGGCGGGCAGCACGTCGGCGGCGGCCAGCGGATCGCCCGCTCCGGCGCCACCGGCAACGTCACGGGGCCGCACCTGCACTTCGAGGTCCGTACCGGTCCGGAGTACGGCTCCGACATCGACCCGCTGGCCTACCTCAGGGCGGGCGGCGTCAGGGTCTGAACGCCCCCGCCGTCACCGGCCTCTCCGGCGGCGGCGTGCCCGGCCCCCGGGGGAGGGCCGAACTCCACTCGGCCGGCCAGGCCTTCCAGGGGCATCCGGACGGGCAGCGCCGGGGGAGGGGTCCGCGGACCCGGGGGCCCGGAAACGGCCACGGCGGGCGGAACCGGCGGCACCGGGCGAGGCAGGACGCCCGTCGGGGCCGGCGGTCCGGCGGGACCGGCGAAATCCCCGGCCTCCCCGAAAACGTCGGCCTCCCCGAAACCCCCGGCCTCCCCGGTCACGGCCGAAGACCCGCCCGCGGGGGGTGCGGCGGCCGGCGGGGCGTCGAGTGGCGGCTCCTCGGGCTCCGTGGTCTCCTCCGGTGCCTTCGCGGGCGCCGGCTCCAAGCGCTCCGCGCTCATCCGTTCCGTGGTCAGCATGATCAGCCCGCCGGCCGCGACCGCCCCGCACAGCAGGGCGAGCACCGTGCCCGGGAGCCCGTGCCGGAACTGCTCACCGAACAGCGTGAGGCCCACCGCCGCGGCCACCACCGGGTTCACCACGGTCACCGTGGCCAGCGGAGCCGTCAGCCCCGCGCCCCGGTAGGCCGCCTGGGACAGCAGCAGGCCGGCACCCGCCAGCGCCGCGATCACCAGCAGGGTCGGCAGTCCGGACCCCACGGAGCCGGTGGTCCACTCCATGGCCACGGTCTTCGTGTACACCGAAGCGATGCCGAACGCGACGCCCGCCGCCCCGGCCAGCACCACGCTCCGCATCACCGGCCGGCGCATCGCCCGGGAGACCAGGATCAGCGCGGCCACCCCGCCGAAGGTCACGACGGCCAGCATCAACTGCTGGGGACCGCCCAGGCCGTGAGCGTCGGAGCTGCCGGTCAGGGCCAGCAACCCGGCCAGCCCCACCGTCGCCATGACCGCCCCGCGCCAGGCCGTGGCCCCGGCCCTGCGGCGTACGAACAGCGCGGCCATCGGCAGCGCGAAGACGATCGTGAGCGCTCCCAGCGGCTGTACGAGGCTCAGCGGGCCGTACGCCAGCGCCACGACGTGCAGGACGGCGCCCAGGCCGTTCAGGGTGACCGCCGCCCACCAGACCCGGTTGCGCAGCGGTGCGAGCGAGCGGCCGTCGGAGGCCGAGGCCACGCGCTCCTGGACGATCGCCCCGGCCGCGTAGGCGACCGCGGAGACCAGTGACAGCAGCACGGACAGCGCAAGGGAACTCATGTACACCACGATCCCCTTTTCCAGCCGCCGCGTCGTCGTCCCTGAGGCGGCGATCCGGCGTACTGCTCTGGGAGTACGGGAATGGTCCGGGTGTCCTCCTCCTGACGGTAGTCCTCCACGCGGCAGACGTCAGAAGGATCATCCCGGGCGGGCGCACACGCGGGCCGGCCGCCTTCACAGGACCGACACGCAAGGGGCCCGTCCGACCCCTTGACGTGGATCACGGCCGAATCCAAGAATGATCGCGCTCTGACAACGTTGTCCTAAGGAGTAACCCATGCATCGGACCCCACGGCCGAGACTGCGCGGCCCGGCGGCCGCACTCGCCGCCGCCGCGCTCCTGGGCGGTGTGCTCCTTCCCGGGGCCGCGGCCGAGGCCGCCCCCCGGAGCGACGGCCGGCTGACCGACCTGGTCAATCCGTTCATCGGCAGCCAGAACGAGGGAAACACCTACCCCGGCGCCTCGGTGCCCTTCGGCATGGTGCAGCTCTCCCCGGACACGGGCCACAACACCGGTTACGACTACGGCGAGAACCACATCCGCGGCTTCTCCTCCGTCCACATCTCCGGTGTCGGCTGCGGCCTCGGCGGTGACCTGCCGACGCTGCCCACCACCGGCGACGTCGCGGAGACCGACTACGCGAAGTACGCGGCCGAGTTCAGCCACGACGACGAGAAGGCGAGCCCCGGCTACTACCGGGTCGGACTGAAGACCGGCATCGAGGCGGAGCTGACCGCCACCCAGCGCACCGGCGTCCAGCGCTACACCTTCCCCGCCACCGACAAGGCCAACGTCCTGCTCAACGCGGGCCAGTCGCTGCACCGGACGCTCTCCTCCGAGGTGGAGATCCTCGACAACCGCACCGTGCGGACCGCCATCACCGGCAGCGGCTTCTGCCAGGACACCAAGGCGTACACGGTCTACACGGTCACCCGCTTCGACCGCCCCTTCACCACGTCCGGCACCTGGAACGGCGACGCCGTCACCGGCGCGAAGAAGTCCACGGCCGCCGATGCCCGCAACGGAGCCTGGCTGCGGTTCGACACCACCGAGGACCGCACCGTCGAGGCCACCACGGCCCTCAGCTACGTCGACGCCAAGGGCGCCGCACTCAACCTCCGCGCCGAGGGCGGCCACAGCTTCGACCACGTCCGGCGCGCCGCCGAGCACACCTGGGAGGAGCGCCTGGAAGGCGTGAAGGCCCAGGGCGGCAGCGACGAACTGCGCCGGACCTTCTACTCCTCCCTCTACCGCTCCTTCCTCGCGCCCAACGTGGGCAGCGACGTGGACGGCCGCTACACCGGCTGGGACCAGAAGAAGCACCGCGCGAAGGACTTCACGTACTACCAGAACTGGTCGCTCTGGGACACCTACCGCTCCCAGGCCCAGCTGCTCGCGCTGCTCGCCCCGCGCGAGTCCCGCGACATGGCCATATCCGTCCTGCGCATCGACGCGGAGAGCGGCTGGCTGCCCAAGTGGGGCTACGGCACGGTCGAGACGAACATCATGACCGGCGACCCGGTCACCCCCTTCCTCACCAACGCCTACCAGCAGGGCCTGCTGAAGGGGTACGAGGAGGAGGCGTACCGCGCCCTGAAGAAGAACGCGGACGGGGTGCCGCCCACCGACTCCGCGCCCGTGGGACGGGAGGCCAACGTCCAGTACCTGAAGGACGGCTTCGCCCCGTACATCAAGGGCCGGCCGCACGCCAAGCCCGGCGACTCCGACTTCGACCACGGCGCCTCCGCCACCCTGGAGTACGCCCTGGCCGACGGCATGCTCGCCGAGATGGCCCGCGACCTCGGCCACGAGGCCGACGCGGCACGCTACGAGGCCCGCGCCCAGAACTACCGGAAGATCTTCGACCCCTCGACCGGCTTCTTCCGCGCCCGCGACACCGCCGGCGCGTTCACCGGCCCCGCCGATCCGGCCCGGAGCGAAGGCTTCCACGAGGGCACGTCCTGGCAGTACCAGTGGATGGTCCCGCAGGACATCCCCGGCATGGTCGGCCTCATCGGCGGGAAGGACGCCGCGAACCAGCGGCTCGACTCCTTCTTCGCGTACGACAAGCTCCTCGCCGACCCCGCGAAGACCGCCCGCGAGGTGTGGGTGAACGGCCCGTACGCGTACTACAACGCCGACAAGTACAACCCGCAGAACGAGCCCGACCTCATCGCCCCGTACACCTACCTCTCCACCGGCCAGCCGTGGAAGACCACGGATGTGGTCCATGCGGCCCTGACGCTCTTCACCAACGGCCCGACCGGCATGACGGGCAACGACGACCTCGGCACGATGTCCGCCTGGATGGTGCTGTCGTCGATCGGCGTCTTCCCGGTCCAGCCGGGCACCGACACCTGGGGTCTGTCCACGCCCGCCTTCGAGCGCGTCGACATCAAGCTCGACCGCCGCTACTACCCGCGGGGCGCGCTGACCGTCAGCGCTCCCGGGACCTCTGCCTCCGACCGCTACATCCAGTCCGCCAGGCTCGACGGCACGCGGCAGTCGCGTACCTACCTGACCACGGACGACATCCGCTCGGCCCGCTCGCTCTCCTTCACGGTGGGCGACGAGCCGTCGTCCTGGGGCACCTCGCCCCAGGACGCCCCGCCCGCCCTCGGCTGAGAGAGCTCACAGAGCCGAGCGCCCTTCCTCCCGTCCGGACGGGAGGAAGGGCGCTCGGCGTTTGCGGCCCGTCTACGCGGGAAGCGGAGGATCGATCGCCTCGGCGACATCCGGGAAGACCGGGACCGCGCTGTCGAGGCCCAGAACGGAGATCAGCCGTTCCATGAAGGCCGAAGGCGCGGCGAGCCGCAGCCGGGGACCGAGAGCCGTCTGTGCCTGGAGAAGCACGTTCACCGTCGTGGAGTCGGCGAAACTCACGTCCGCCAGATCGACGACGACCGGCCCGGTGCCCTCCCGCGACGCGTTCTCCAGCGCGGCGCCGAGGGGCGCGACGTTGTCGATGTCGAGGTCACCGGTTATCGCGAGCACCAAAGCGCCGCGTTCGTGCCGTGGGACGATCTGCATGGTTCGGCCGGCGCTGGGGGGTGGAAGCATGTTCACCTCATGATGCACGGGGGCGGCGGGGGCACCGCCGGATCGGTCGGACGGTGCGATTGTGCTCCGTTCCCGCCTGCGGCGGGAATGCCCGACGACAGAAGTGGCCCCATGGCAGAAGCAACAGGCGGGCGGCTCTGGAAGCCCGGCTTCCGCCGGGGATGTCCGAGGAGTCGCAGTACGCCGGGCAGCCCCTTCGGGTCCACCCCGGCGGCCGCGCGGGGCCCGGCGCGGTCCTGTCGGCCGGATGCCAGGGGCCGAGCCCGGCCCGGGGTGCTGCCGGTGCGGCGCTCTCCGGTTCAGCTGCTCAGCGTGAACTCCGCCCGGATGCGCTTGCCGACCGGCACCCGCTCGGCCGTGACGCGGTCGCACAGGGCCACCACGATCTCCATGCCGTGGCCGCCCAGGCGGCTCGGGTCGGGGGCGTAGAAGACGGGCAGCGCGCTGCTGCTGTCGTACACCGTGATGCTGATCCGTTCCGCCGTGCCCTCCAGCTCCAGCAGATACGGGCCGTGGCTGTAGCGGTCGGCGTTGGTGACCAGCTCGCTGACGGCCAGCATCAGATCGTTGCGGGTGTGAGTGCCGAGCACGGCACTCCGCTCGGACACCAGCCTGCCGAGGAAGCGGTCCGCCAGTGCCCGGGCCTGGGAGATGCACCCCGGTTCGCCGTCGAACACTTCGGCGCTGTGCAATGCCTCCGTGGGCGGACAGCTCCGGGAGGAGTCGTCCGGCCGGGAGATCGCCTGTTCGTTCATGTGCTCCAGCCAGGGCGCAGCGGGGAGGTCGCAGACCTCTTTCCTGTGCTCGTGTACCCGCGTCGGGAGATCCCACTCCCATGCGTCGCCAGCGAATACTACGCGCGACCGGGAAGCCGCACCACGGTGACGAAGAACTCGTCGATCTGGCGGACGGCGGCGATGAACTGGTCCAGGTCGACCGGCTTGGTGACGTAGGCGTTGGCGTGCAGCTTGTAGCTGCGCAGGATGTCCTCCTCGGCGGAGGACGTCGTCAGCACCACGACGGGGATCAGCGCGAGCTCCGGATCCTGCTTGATCTGTTCCAGTACCTGGCGGCCGTCGTACTTCGGCAGGTTCAGGTCGAGCAGGATCAGATCGGGCCGGGGCGCCTCGGCGTGCGCTCCGCGGCGGTAGAGGAAGTCGAGTGCCTCCTCGCCGTCGCGGACCACATGGAGCGTGTTGCGGATCTTGTTGTCCTCGAACGCCTCACGCGTCATCAGCTCGTCGCCCGGATCGTCCTCGACGAGCAGGACCTCGATGGGCTCTACGGGAGTGTTCATGCGGCGTCTCCGGAGATCTCTGCGGGGGGTGCGGTGTCGTTCGTTTCCGCGGGTGCGGCGTCGGCGGGCAGGGAGAAGTGGATCCGTGCCCCCTGACGGGAATCGGGATCGAGCCAGATCCTGCCGCCGTGGAACTCGATGATCTTGCGGCACAGTGCGAGGCCGATGCCGGTTCCCTCGTACTCGTCCCGGCCGTGCAGGCGCTGGAAGATGACGAAGACCTTCTCCGCGAACTCGGGCGCGATGCCGATCCCGTTGTCCGCCACCGTGAAGTGCCAGTCGTCCCCCTCCCGCTCGCACCCGACCGTGATCACGCACGGCTCGTCGGCGCGGCGGAACTTCACGGCGTTCCCGATCAGGTTCTGCCAGATCATCGCGAGCGTCGTGGGGTCGCCGGTCACCGAGGGGAGCGGGCTCTCGCGGACGACGGTGGTGCCCGACTCCTCGATCACCAGCGTCAGGTTGGCGAGCGCCCGGTCCAGCGCCCGGTCCAGCTCCACGGGCGTCCAGCTGTCGTGGACCCGTCCGACCCGGGAGAACGTCAGCAGGTCGTTGATGAGGACCTGCATGCGCTTGGCGCCGTCGACCGCGAAGTCGATGTACTGCTTGCCCCGGCCGTCCAGCTCGTTCCCGTACCGCTTGTCCAGCAGCTGGCAGAACGAGGCCACCTTCCGCAGCGGCTCCTGGAGGTCGTGCGAGGCGACGTACGCGAACTGCTCCAGCTCCGAGTTGGACCTGCGCAGCTCCACGGTCTGCTGCGCCAGCACCTCCTCCCGCTCCTCCGCGGCGTCGAGCTCCGCCACCAGCCTGCCCCGCATGTCCTCCACCGCGGCGGCCACCGCCCGTACGTCGGAGGGGCCGCGCACCTCGATCCGCTGCCGGCGGTAGCTGCCGGAGCGGACCCGCCGGGACGCCTCGGCCAGGGCGTTCAAGGGCCGGCCCACGGTGCGCTGCAGCAGCACGCTGAGGGCGACCACGCAGAGCGCGAAGACGCCCAGCAGGGCGATGAGCACCCGGTCGCGGGTCCGGCGGGCGTCCTCCAACTGGTCGCGTACCCGGTCCCGGGCGGCGTCGAGGTGCGCCTGCTGGGTGCTGTACAGCCGGCGCAGCTTGTCGAACGCGGCCTTGCTCTCGGAGGTCCTGGCGGACGAGCGCGCCCCGGGGCCCTCGCGTCGGACGTCGGCGATCAGCGGGTCGGCGTGCACCCGGCGCCACTCCGACGCGGCGGCGGCGATCCGGTCCAGGTCGCGGTTGTACGGCCTGCCGTCACCCATCGCGGAGCGCACCCGGGCGAGCCGGTCCGTCTCCTCCTTCTTGCCGGTGGCGAACGGCTCCAGGAACGAGGCGTCACCGGTCAGCGCGAAGCCGCGCACCCCCGTCTCCTGGTTGAGCAGCGCGTTCTGGAGCTGAAAGGAGGCGGCCCGGGCCGGCTGGATGCGGTCCACCAGCTCGGTGGTCCGGTCCGAGATCCGGGCCAGGACGAGGCCGCCCGCCACCACGCAGCCGCAGACCACGAGGACGAAGGCGCCCAGGATCAGATGGACCCAGTTCTGGACCGACAGACGCGCCCACCTGCCGTTCGGCGTGACGGGGGCCTGCGGTATCTCACTGTTCATGCGCGGTACTTCTCCAACCGAGGTGCAGGACGGCGACATCGTCGGCGAGGCCCCCGTGCGGGGCGGCCGCCGCCGAGGCACCCGCGACCAGCGCGTCGACGAACGGGCGGGCGGCGAGCCGGCCCAGGTCCCGGGCCATGCCGAGGAGCCCCTCCTCGCCCAGCCGGCTGCGCGGTCCGGTGCGCCCCTCGAAGAGGCCGTCGGTGAACAGGACGAGCGCGGCCCCGGGCGCGAGTTCCACATCGGTGACCGACCACTGGCCGTGCCCGGGCAGCAGCCCGAGCGCCATCCCGCCCTCGGGCTCCACCCAGTCGACCTCCGTGCCGTGCCGCAGCAGCAGCCCCGGGTGGCCGGCCCGCACGATGCGGACCCGGTCGCGGCCGGGCGGGAAGACCAGCGAGGTGACGGTCGCGAAGACATGGGGGTCGGAGCGCTCGGCGACCAGGATCGACTCCAGGAGCCCGAGCTGTTCCAGCGGATCGGTGCCGCACAGGACGGCGGTGCGCCACGCCACCCGCAGGCAGACGCCGAGTGCCGCCTCCGCCGCCCCGTGCCCCGACACGTCACCGATGACCGCCCACACCGTGCCGTCGGCCGTCTGGACCACGTCGTAGAAGTCACCGCTGAGCAGCCCGTGGGCGCGGCCCGGCTCGTAGCGGGCGACGGTCTGGAAGCTGTCGTCGTTCAGCAGGGGGACAGGCAGCAGCCCGCGTTCGAGGCGCGCGTTCTCCTGGGCCATCAACTGGTTGGCGCGCAGCGCGGAGGCGGCCCGCTCGACCTGCTTGCGCTGGAGGGCGTACCGGATCGCGCGCGAGAGCGCCTGCGGATCGAGCCGCCCCTTCACGAGGTAGTCCTGCGCACCGTTCGCCACGGCGTCGAGGCCGGCGTCGGCCTCCGCGAGACCGGTCAGCACCACGATCGCGGCGTCCTGGGACGTCTCGACGATCTGCGTGACGGCCCGCAGCCCGTGTACGTCGGGCAGGTGCAGGTCGAGCAGGACACAGACGGGCGTTCGCTGCGACCGCAGGTACGCCAGCGCCTCGGACAGGGTCTTGCACCAGGTCAGCGCGGAGTCCAGCTCACCGTCGGCGAGCATTTCCTCGACGAGGAGCGCGTCGCCCGCGTCGTCCTCGACGAGCAGGATGGTGCCGCCGACGTCCCAGACCGAGGCCCTGCGGTCCGCCTCGTGTTCCGTCTGGACCGGGAAGGACGCCGGGACGGGAGGCCGAGCAGAGGCGCTCATGCGCGTCTCAGCCACGCTTCACCCTCTCGTTGCCACCCGGCGGGCCGCCCGCCGGTGTGTCCCGCAGCATATGCGGAAGGCGCCCGCCGATTCGCCGTCGGGCGCCGTCCCTTGCTGTTTCGGCCGTACTCCGTCGGTGCGTGGCCGATTCGGTGGGAGTGGGAGAGAAGGGGTCCTGACCCGCCATTCCGACGCGCCCGACGCGAGTGTTCAGGCCTCGAGGGACATCCCCGCCCGCAGCCGCTTGACGATACGCGCGAGCAGCCGGGACACGTGCATCTGGGAGACGCCGAGCTCCGCGCCGATCTGTGCCTGCGTCATCTCCTCGCCGAAGCGCATCTGGACGATCCGGCGCTCGCGCTCGTCCAGCCTCTCCAGCAGGGGCGCCAGCGTGTGGAGGTTCTCGACGGTCTCCATGCCCGGGTCGGTCTCGCCGATCACATCGGCGTACGACCGCTGCTCGTTGCCGGAGTCGGTCTCCGTCGTGGGGGTGTCGAGCGAACCGGCGGAGTAACCGTTGGCCGCGACGAGGCCCTCGATGATCTCCTCCTCGGGCAGATCGAGGTGGGTGGCCAGCTCGGCGACCGTCGGGTCGCGGTCCAGCCGCGCCGACAGCTCCTCCTTCGCCTTCGCGAGGTCGACCCGCAGCTCCTGGAGCCGGCGCGGGACGTGCACCGCCCACGTGGTGTCCCGGAAGAAGCGCTTGATCTCGCCGACGATGTAGGGGACGGCGAATGTGGCGAACTCCACCTCGCGCGACAGGTCGAAGCGGTCGATGGCCTTGATCAGGCCGATGGTGCCGACCTGGATGATGTCCTCGGTGTCGTCACCGCCGCGGTTGCGGAAGCGCGAGGCGGCGTACCGCACGAGCGAGAGGTTCATCTCGATGAGGGTGTTGCGCGCGTACTGGTACTCGTGCGTGCCCTCCTCCAGCGTCTGCAGCCGGTCCAGGAACATCTTCGACAGGGCGCGGGCGTCCTTCGGAGCGACCTTTCCGGTGTCCTCGACCCACGGGAGATCCGCGATCTTCGCACCGAGCGGGGCGCCGTCCTGCTCGGAGAGTGTGCACGCGTCGCCGAGGACTCCGCCGGTCTTCTCCGTCGTGGTCGCCATGATGTGGGCCCCTCCTTGTCGCCGAGTGCTTCGCACACCGCTTGCCCCGGATCGGCGAGGGCATGCACAACCGACGCACATTATTTTTTGCCGTCGTTCCGCACGACCCGTCCACCCGAATGGAGCAGCCGGCGGATCATGGCAGACTTGACCGGGCGTTCGGCCCGCAGTGAGGCCGGCGGCACGAGTACAGAGGAACGGCGATGACGGTGACAGAGAACGGCCCCGAGATCGTGGCCGGAACCGAGGAATTCGGTCCCGGTATCGACCCGGAGCGGCTGGCCGTCTGCCTGAGTGTGCTCGACGAGCTCGACACCATCGAGATCGACCACCCGGACGCCATCGCGGTGCGCCGGGCCACCGCCGGGATCTACCGGACCGTGAAGCAGCGCCGCCGCCAGGAGCGGCGGGCCGCCAAGACCGCGCACGACAAGGCGGTGACCGAGGCCACCGCCACCGGTTCGGCCGAACGCATCGACGACGAGACCCAGGGGGTCCTGCCGTCCTCGTCCGCCACCGGTGAGATCGCCGGCATCCTCCAGCGGCCCCGGTCCTGCTACGTGTGCAAGACGCGGTACGTCGAGGTCGACGTGTTCTACCACCAGCTCTGCCAGGACTGCGCCCGGGAGAACCGCGCCCGCCGCGACGCGCGCACCGACCTGACGGGCCGCCGGGCGCTGCTCACCGGCGGCCGCGCCAAGATCGGTATGTACATCGCCCTGCGGCTGCTGCGTGACGGGGCTCACACCACGATCACCACGCGCTTCCCCAACGACGCGATCCGCCGCTTCAAGGCGATGGAGGACAGCGACGAGTGGATCCACCGGCTGAAGATCGTCGGCATCGACCTGCGCGACCCCGCCCAGGTCGTCGCCCTCGCCGACTCGGTGGCCGCCGAGGGCCCGCTCGACATCCTGATCAACAACGCGGCGCAGACGGTCCGCCGCTCGCCGCAGGCGTACAGCGAGCTGCTGGCCGCCGAGTCCGCCCCGCTGCCCGCCGGTGAGCTGCCCGCCGCCGAGGTGATCGGCACCTTCGGCAGCGGCAGCGTCGACCGCGTCGCCGCGCTGCCCGCGGCGCGCAAGGAGCCGCTCACCGCGCAGGACGTCACGGAGCTGGCCCTGGTCAGCGGGTCCGCCTCGCCGGCCCGGATCGCCGCCGGCACCGCGATCGACGCGGGCGGGCTCGTACCGGACCTGCATGACACCAACAGCTGGATCCAGACAGTCGACGAGGTCGAGCCCATCGAGCTGCTCGAAGTCCAGCTCTGCAACTCCACCGCGCCGTTCATCCTGATCAGCCGGCTGCGCCCGGCCATGGCGGCCACCGCGGCCAAGCACTCCTACGTGGTCAACGTCTCCGCGATGGAGGGCGTGTTCGGCCGCGGTTACAAGGGCGCGGGCCACCCGCACACCAACATGGCCAAGGCCGCGCTGAACATGCTGACCCGCACCAGCGCGCAGGAGATGTTCGAGAAGGACGGCATCCTGATGACCGCCGTCGACACCGGCTGGATCACCGACGAGCGCCCGCACCCGGACAAGATGCGGCTGGCGGAGGAGGGCTTCCACGCCCCGCTCGACCTGGTCGACGGCGCCGCCCGGGTCTACGACCCGATCGTGCGCGGCGAGGCGGGCGAGGTGCTGTACGGCTGCTTCCTGAAGGACTACGCCCCCGCCAACTGGTAGGGGAACGGGGTCCGCACGCCGCACCGTGCGAAGACCCGGCCTGGATGTTTTCCTGGCCGGGTCCTTTTCGTACGCGGTGGCTGAAAGCGACTGACGGAACACGTTCCATCGAGCGCAGCCGCGCTCATTTGGTTACTCTGATGCGAACGGACGTCATCGAGGAGTCCACGAACCTTCCTCGACCGTCCTGGGACAGGCTTGTCAACCAAGTCGCCGTCCCGCCCCGTACCCGGCGCCACCGCGACCGAACTGTTCCTGCCCCTGCCCCGCATGGGCGGCTGATTCCCGGCAATGAGAACCGGAGCGTCGGCGACGCCCGGGGCTACGCGACACGAAGGAGTGCGCGGTGACGACACCGGAACTGACGAAGCAAGAGGAGCGGCCGGCCGAACGGCGCCGAAAGCCGGGGTCCGGCGGCGACAAGCTCCAGAACATCGAGGTCTGGGCGAGGTCCGCGCCGATCCGCCTGGCCGGCTACGAGGATGACCTCGCGGAGCCGCACATCCTCCCCGGCATCGACTGAGCCTCGCAACGGGCTGTGGCCCGCCCCCGCCGGGGGCGGGCCACAGCCCGTTCGCCTGCGCGGCGCGTCCTCAGGACACCGCGCGCCACGGCGGCCGCGGCGAAGGACAGGTCCTACGCCCTCGTGGGGCGCAGGAAATCCCGTACGAAGGTGCGGTGCCACCAGCAGCCGGTGGCCCGCAGCTCGTGCCAGGTCGTGAACCGGTAGCGGAACACCCGGGCCCGCACCTGGGCCGGCGGGGCGTCCGGGAACGGGTTGTGCCGCAGCAGCCGCAGTGTGTCCCGGTCGTTCTCCAGCAGCCGCTCCACGAACGGGCCGAACCAGGCCCTGGCGTACGCGGGCGAGAGCGCCGCGAACCACATCATCCAGTCCAGCCGCAGATGGTACGGGGCGAACTGGCGCGGCATCCGGCGTGGATCGCCCGGCTTGCCCTTGAATCCGTACTCCCTCCACACCGTGCCCGGGTGGACCACCGCGTCCTCGGTGCCCTCCACCACGACTTCCAGCCGGACCCGGCTGATGCTGCCGAACGCGCCGTACGTGTTGACCAGGTGCAGCGGATCGAAGGACCGGTTCATCACCTGGCGGCGGGAGAGCAGATTGCGGGCCGGGCGGTAGCTGAGGGCCAGGACCAGCGCGGTGACGGCGATCACCACCACCGCGTACCAGACCGGAGCGCCCCGCTGGGCGGGCGGCTCGGTCACCGGCGACCAGTCGACGACCGGCAGGGCGAGCGTGATGGTCAGCCAGTTGAGCCAGGCGAAGTTCCCCGAGAGCACCAGCCACAGCTGCGTGACGATCATCAGCCCGGCCGCCACGCTCGCCACCGGCTGCGGGGTGAACAGCAGCACGGGGACCAGCAGCTGGGTCACATGGTTGGCCGCCACCTCGACCCGGTGCACGGGCCGGGGGAGACGGTGGAAGAACCAGCTCAGCGGCCCGGGCATCGGCTGCGTCTCGTGGTGGAAGTCCAGGCACGTCAGGTCCCGCCAGCAGGCGTCGCCGCGCCACTTGATGAGCCCGGCGCCGAACTCCAGCCGGAACAGCACCCATCGCAGCAGCCACAGCACGAGGACCGGCGGTGCGGTGTCCGCGTTCCCCAGGAAGACGGCGAGGAAACCCGTCTCCAGGAGCAGCGATTCCCAGCCGAAGCCGTACCACACACCACCCACCTGCACGATCGACAGATACAGCAGCCACGGCAGCGCCCAGAGCGCCATCGCGGCCCCCAGCGGCACCCGGTTGTCCACACCCGCGATCAGCGCGACGGAGACGGCGCAGCCGGTCCAGGCGACCACGGCGAAGAAGCGGTCGGAGTAGTGGAGGCGGAAGAGGCCCGGGGCGGTGCGCCAGGACGTACGCCGCAGGGTCCCGGTGGCGGGCAGCATGCCGCGCTCACCGATCAGGGCCCGGAACTGCAGCGCCGCGGTGAGGAAGGCGGTCAGGTAGATGACGGCGAGGGCCTTCTGGAAGACCAGCCGGCCGAGCCAGTATCCGTCAGCGGTGAACCACTCCATCGTTACCAGTATCGGCCCGGCGAGGTCCCTGGGCTCATCGGCCCGGCGCTCCGCGTCGCTCCCGCTCCTCCGCGACGATGCGGCGCAGGGTGCGACCGAGCCGGCGGGCGTACCACCGCTGGAGGGGCGGCACGAGCGGACCGGCGAGCCGTGAGTACCAGCGGGCGGGCCGGCTGAACGCCGTCACCGTGAACGAGACCGTTCCCTCCTCGGCGAGTTCGGCCACGAAGCACTCTTCGCCGCACTCGGGGTGGCCGGTCACCGTCCCGTATCCGAACCCGATCCGCCCGGGACCGTACTCGGCCCAGATCACCCGGCAGGGGGCGGCGAGCCGCAGCGGTCCGGCCTTCACCGCCACCCGAACGGCCGTCCCCGCGCCGGCCCGTGGCGCGGACGCCTCGACACGCGCCCCGGACCCGCGGTGCACGCGGAACTCGGTGATCGCCGCCCCGGCCGCCTCGAAGTCGGCGCGGCCGTGCCCGACCCGGGTGCGGTGGTGCAGGTGGTGGTAGCCGTCGGGGAGCGGGCCGCGTCGGGTGGCTCCCGCCTCCGGGTAGTTGAGGCTGCTCATCGGATGCTTCCTTCGTCGTCGTGGAAGTGCAGGCGCTGCCAGGCGAGTACCGAGCAGAGTGCGAATCCCAGCGCGTTGCCCACTCCGTGGGTGGCGGCCATCCAGAGAAGGCCGGGGTGCGGCAGCCCGGTCGCCTCGCCCAGCGCCCAGGTCAGGGCGAGAACCATGGTCACCGCGAGCACGGCGGCCGAGACGGCGAGCAGCAGTCGGGCGGCGCGGTCGCCGTGGGCGGGCCGGACCGTGCGCCAGGTCAGGAGCGCCACGGTCCACATCCCGGCCGTCAGGATCACCGCCCCGGCGAGTTCGGCCCAGTCGCCGATGAAGTAGCCGGCCAGCACGGCCAGGGTGCCCAGGGGCACGCTGAGCGCCGCGAACCGGCCCGCCGCGCCGTCGGCCACCCGGCTCACCAGCCCGGCGACCAGGGCGGCGGCGAACCCGGCGAAGTGGAAGTGCGGCACGGTCAGCGCCAGGATGCCGAGGCCGAAGCCGAACAGCGGGTGCCCGGCGCGTTCGGCCACCAGGGCGGCGGCGGCGACGGCCGGGGTCACCAGCGCGGTGAGCAGGGCGATCTCGGTGGGCGCCGTTGCCGGGGAGCGCAGCGGGCCGTCGCGGCGGGCGGCGCGGGGCAGGGCGTGCAGCGCGAGGAGGGCGGTCCCGAGGCCGTAGCAGAGGGCCAGGGTGGTGGCGGCCGTGCCGCGCGGCAGCCAGAGCGAGACGGCGCCGGGGGCGGCGAACACCGGCCAGAACCGCCGGATCCGGTCCAGTTCCGGCGCGTCGGCGAGCCGCAGCCCGGCCGGCACGATCACCAGCATCCCCAGCATCACGATCAGTCCGACCACGACCGACATGACCCATCCACCCCCGAGTTGAACGCGTTCAAGTCGTTGTCGGGGCAGACTCTACGGGCTGTCTTGAACATGTTCAAGACAGCAGGGGGGCGGTCTCCGGCCGCCCGCCCCGCCGGGAGGCGGTCGGCTTGCGGGGCCGGGGGAAGTGCGGCAGACATGAGGGGAGGGACCGGGAGACCGGTGACCAGGCAGGAGACCTCCTCGTGCACTCACGCGTACATCTGCGGCGCACCGTGTCCGCCCTGCTCTCCGCCGGCCTCCTCCTCGCGGCGGGCTGCGCCCGGGACACCTCCGGGGGCGGCCCCGCCACCGGTACGGCCGGCGCCGGGGACGTCCTCCTCCAGCCGGCCGCCGACCCCGGCACCGCCCCCTTCACCGCCTCCACCGCGGGCGGTCCCGTCGTACTCCCGGACGCCACGCGGTCGGGGGCGGCCCGCTCGCCGTCCGCACCCGGCGGGGGAAGGGGGCTCACGCGCACCGGCTCGACACCGGGGCTGTACGCCGGCACGCGTGCCGTCCCGTCCTGCGACGTCGAGGCCCAGATCCGGATGCTCGCCGTCGATCCGGCGAGGGAGGAGGCGTTCGCCCGCACCGTGTCGGTCGCGCGGGACCGGCTCGCCGGCTTCCTGCGCGGCCTGACGCCCGTCCAGTTGCGTGCCGACACGCTGGTCACCGGCCACGGCTTCCGGGCCGGGGCCGTCACCGCGTACCAGGCCGTACTCCAGGCCGGCACCGCGGTGATGGTCGACGGCCGGGGGCTGCCCCGGGTCCGCTGCGTCTGCGGAAACCCCCTGGACCCGCCGGCCGGAGCGGGGGGCGCCGCCCTCGGCGCGGGGGAGCGGTGGGCGGGGTTCGACCCGGCGCGGACCGTCGTCGTCGAGCCCGCCGCGCGGCCCGTGGCGGAGCTGGTGATCGTCGACGTGGTGCACCACAGCTGGATCGTGCGGCCCGTCGGTGACGAGGGCGCCGGCGACCGCGTTCCCGAGGTGCCGCCGCCCTACGGCCCCGGTACCGACATCACCGGCCCGCTCCCCGACGTACCGCCGGCCGGCACGAAGGAGCCCGGGACCCCGACGAAGTCCCCGCGCCCCGACAGGACGACGGAACCGACACCCTCCCGCACCCCGTCGCCGGAGGACTGCCCCGCGCCGGACGCGCCGACACCGCCCGGTGAACCGGCGGTGGACGGCGGCCCGCCCGGCCGGTCACCGGGGGAAACGCGCTGTCCCACGCCGACCGTCGACCCCACGGACGAGCCCTCCGGGAACCCGCCGGAGACGGACGGGCCGCCCATGACCGACGAACCGCAGACGTCCATCCAGCTGCCCCGGGGTGACGGGACCGACGACGGTCCGGAGGCCCGGAGGTGAGGGGCGGCGGGCTCGCTCCTGGACCGGTGGTCGGTTCCCGTGGAGGGCCGGCGGAGTCCGGGGCGGGCGCACCCGGATGCGGGCCGGGCCGGCTCTCCATCCGGCCCCCGCCTCCATGGAGCACGTCGGCCCACTTTGGTCCAGACCTATTGACGGAAGGTCTGGACCACTTTACGTTGGGCGCCGTTCGCGATTCCGCTTGCGTGTTGTCAGGGGCATGCCATTTCAGGAAGAGGTCCCGCCATGTTCGGTCGCACATCACGTCTGCTGGGGGCCGGCCTCGCGGCGGCGTGCATCGTGCAGATGCTCGTCGGCGCGACGCCGAGCTCCGCGCAGGAGGACACCTGCGCGGTCAAGTCGAAGCCCGCGGGCAAGGTGCTCCAGGGCTACTGGGAGAACTGGGACGGCGCCTCCAACGGCGTGCATCCGCCGCTGGGCTGGATCCCCGTCACCGACAGCCGTATCCCGCAGCACGGCTACAACGTGATCAACGCGGCCTTCCCGGTCATCCTCCCGGACGGCACCGTCCTGTGGGAGGACGGGATGGACTCGACGGTAAAGGTGCCGACTCCGGCCGAGATGTGCCGAGCGAAGGCGTCCGGGCTCACCACCCTCATGTCGATCGGCGGCGCCACCGCCGGTATCGACCTCAGCTCCGCCGCCGTCGCCGACCGCTTCGTCGAGACGGTCGTGCCGATCCTGAAGAAGTACAACTTCGACGGCATCGACATCGACATCGAGACCGGTCTGACGGGCACCGGCGACATCAACCAGCTGTCCGCCTCCCAGGCCAACCTGATCCGCATCATCGACGGCGTGCTGGCGCGGATGCCGTCCAACTTCGGCCTGACGATGGCGCCGGAGACGGCGTACGTCACCGGCGGCAGCATCGTGTACGGCTCGATCTGGGGCGCGTACCTGCCGATCGTCAAGAAGTACGCGGACAACGGCCGGCTCTGGTGGCTGAACATGCAGTACTACAACGGCAGCATGTACGGCTGCTCCGGCGACTCGTACTCCGCCGGCACCGTGCAGGGCTTCACCGCGCAGACCGACTGCCTCGACAAGGGCCTCACCATCCAGGGCACCACGATCCGGGTGCCCTACGACAAGCAGGTCCCCGGCCTGCCCGCCCAGCCCGGCGCCGGCGGCGGCCACATGTCGACCGGCCTCGTGTCACAGGCGTGGAACCACTACGGCAACAGCCTCAAGGGCCTCATGACCTGGTCGCTGAACTGGGACGGCTCGAAGAACTGGACCTTCGGTGACCACGTGAAGGCGCTCCAGGGGCGCTGACTCCGCCCGCACGGCCGACGGCCCCGCACACCTCTTCGGGGTGGGCGGGGCCGTCGCCGTGGTGTCAGTTGCCGGCCTCCGAGGCGTCCAGCATCGCCTCGCGGTCCACCACCTTGACGCGCTCCCGGTCCTGCTCGGCCCCGAGGGCGCGCTCGTGCGCGTCGAGGCGGTACCAGCCCTCACGGGTGGTGTAGCGGATGCCGCGCTCCTGGAGGAAGGCGGTGACGGCCTCCGGCTCGGGTCGCTCCGGGGCGGGCAGCCGGCCGGCGGCGTGGTCCTCCAGCAGGCAGGCGACCGTCTCGTTGGCGTCGCCCTTGGTGTGCCCGATCAGGCCGACCGGGCCCCGCTTGATCCAGCCGGTGACGTACACCGACTCCATCGGCTCGCCGCCTTCGAGCACGCGGCCCGCGGCGTGCGGCACCGTGCCGGACGCGATGTCGAACGGCAGCTTGGGCAGCTCCCGCGAGTAGTAGCCCACCGCGCGGTAGACGCTCTGCACGTCCCAGTCATGGAAGGTGCCGGTGCCCCGCACGTTGCCGGTGCCGTCCAGCTCGGTGCGCTCGGTGCGCAGCCCGGTGACCCGGCCGTCCTCACCGAGGATCTCCACGGGCGACTCGAAGAAGTGCAGGAAGAGCTTGTGCGGCCGGTCGCCGGCGTCGCGGATCGCCCAGTTCTCCAGAGTGGAGGCGACCATGTTGGCCTGCTTGTTCCCGCGCCGGGTCTCGATCGACCCCGCGTCGTAGTCGATGTCCTCGGGATTGACGATGACCTCGATGTTCGGCGAGTGGTCCAGCTCCCGCAGCTCCATCGGGCTGAACTTCGCCTGGGCGGGGCCGCGCCGTCCGAAGACGTGCACCTCCAGGGCCTTGTTCGCCTTCAGGCCGTCGTAGACGTTGGCGGGGATCTCCGTCGGCAGCAGCTCGTCGGCGGTCTTCGCGAGGATGCGGGCCACGTCCAGGGCGACGTTGCCGACGCCCAGCACGGCGACCTTCTCGGCCTCCAGCGGCCAGGTGCGCGGGACGTCAGGGTGGCCGTCGTACCAGGAGACGAAGTCGGCGGCACCGTACGAGCCGTCCAGGTCGTTGCCCGGGATGTCCAGGGCGCGGTCCGCATCGGCGCCGGTCGAGAAGATCACCGCGTCGTAGAAGGTGCGCAGCTCGTCGAGGTCCAGGTCGTTCGGGTAGTCGACGTTGCCGAAGAGGCGCAGCTGCGGCTTGTCCAGCACCTGGTGCAGGGCCTGCACGATGCCCTTGATGCGCGGGTGGTCGGGCGCCACGCCGTAGCGGATCAGGCCGAAGGGGGCGGGCATCCGCTCGAACAGGTCGATGGAGACGCCCGGGTCGGCGGCCGCGTCGGATTTGAGCAGCGCGTCCGCCGCGTAGATGCCGGCGGGACCGGCTCCGACGATGGCGACGCGGACGGGGCGTGTCATGGCGAGCTGTTCCTTCGAACGGATGAGCAGGAGCAGGGCCGGTTGGTAAGGCAAGGCTTAGTCGACCCCCGCCGCACACGTTAGCCCCTGCTCGGACCCGGTTTGGGGGCGGGGCGGCGTTACTGGCCGGTATTCGGCTCTCCGGTGTGGTCCGGCGTACCGGGATTCCTTGAAATCAGGCCTCTCCGGCCCTTCCGTGAATGTGTTCCATCGCACGTTCACTCCCTGGATGGTTCGGTCGAAGATTCGGACAAATGATGGCAGAGTGACGCACATGGATGATCGGGTAGCGGGTGCCCTGTCACTCCCGGACGACTGGCCCGCCCCCCCGGATCTCAGCCTCGCCCTGAACCGAATGGGCAGCTTCGACTGGGATCTCGACAGCGGCCTCATGCACATGGACCGGCCCGCCCTCGACGTGTTCGACCTGAGGGCCGACGAGTACGACAGCCGGCCGCAGACGCTCGGGCTGCGTGTGCCGCCCGACGAGGGGGCCCGGCTGGACGCCATGCTCTCCGAGGTGCTGAAGAGCGGCCGCAGCGACTACGGGGCGTACTTCCGCCTCCAGTCACGCGAGGGGACCCTGCGCTGGACCCACACCCAGGGCTTCGTGTGCCGCGACGACGACGGCCGGCCGCGCCGGATCATCGGCATCGTCAGGGACGCCGGCCCGGAACTCGCCGAGTCCGCCGCCCGTCGCGAGCTGGACGAGGAGCTGAGGCGCCGGACCAGCCTCGTGGACGCCACCACGGCCGCGCTGGCCCACGCCCGTACCGTCAAGGACGTCATCGAGGTCCTGGACAGCTCCGAGGGCCTGGCCCTGCTCGGCGCGACCAGCCTCGTCATGGGACTGATCGAGGCCGGGCGCATCCACCTGGTCGCCGACGGGCCCGAGGGCTCGTTCGTGCCGGGGACGCGGTACACCCGGATGGACGAGCAGTACCCGATGAGCGAGGTCGTCCGCACGCTCGGCCCCCGCTTCATCGAGTCGGCCGAGGACTTCGCCGCCTCCTACCCCGTCCTGTGGCCGCACATCAGCCACCTCGGCATCACGGCCGCCGCCTACCTTCCGCTGATCGCCCAGGCCCGCCCCATCGGCGCGCTCGGACTGCTCTACAGCGGCAAGAGCGGCTTCACCGCCGACGAGCGGAACCTGCTGCTCGCCCTCAGCAGCTCCATCGCCCAGAGCCTCCAGCGCGCCATGTTCTACGAACAGGAGCACGACCTCGCCGAAGGACTCCAGCAGGCCATGCTGCCGCGCCGGATCCCCGACGTGCCCGGCGCCCGGATCGCCGTGCGCTACCGCTCGGCCCGGTTGGGCCGGGACATCGGCGGCGACTGGTACGACGTCATCCCGCTGCCCGGCGGCCGGGTCGGCACCGTCATCGGGGACGTCCAGGGCCACGACACCCACGCGGCGGCCGTCATGGGGCAGCTGCGGATCGTCCTGCGGGCGTACGCCGCCGAGGGACACAGCCCCGCGACGGTGATGGCCAGGGCCTCCGTCTTCCTGCACGAACTCGACACCGACCGCTTCGCGACCTGCATCTACGCCGAGGCCGACCTGACCACCGGCGTGGTGCAGCTGGTCCGCGCCGGCCACGTCGACCCACTCGTGCGGGACGCCGACGGCGGCTGCCGCAGGGTGGCGTCCGAGGGTGGGATGCCGCTCGGGCTCTCCGCCGAGTTCGGCCGGCTCGAGTACCCGGTCGGCACCGTCGAGCTGGACCCCGGCCAGACCATGGTGCTGTTCACCGACGGCCTGGTGGAGCTGCCGGGCGCCGATCTCGACGAGGGGATGCAACGGCTCACCGCCCTGGTCGCCAACGGACCGCAGGACCTCGAACGGCTCGCCGACCGGCTCTGCGCGTCAGTGGACGAGCGCGGCGGCGAGGACGACGTGGCCATACTGCTGCTGCGCCGCAAGGCCGCGCAGGCCCCGCAGGCGGGCGGCCGGCTCCAGCAGCACGTCGCGCAGAACGACCCCGAGGCGCTCAGCTCGGCACGCCACATGATCCGCGCGGCGGTCCGGGCCTGGGGTGCCAAGGACCGGGCCCGCGAGGTGGAGCTGGCCGCCGACGAACTGGTCACCAACGCCCTGATGCACACCGACGGCGGCGCCCTCGTCACCATCCGGGTGCTCACCGGAACCGAGCGGCGGCTCCGGGTCGACGTCGAGGACCGGTCGAGCGCACTGCCGCGCCGCCGGGACACCGGTGAGGCCGGGGTCTCCGGCCGCGGCCTGCTGCTCGTCGACCAGCTGGCGGACGCCTGGGGCGTCGAGTCCAGGGGGACCGGCAAGTGCGTCTGGAGCGAATTCGTCGTTCCGCCACGCGGCTGACCCGGCGGCCCTCCTTCGTCCGGACGGCGGAGGGATGAGCGTAACCTGAACTTAACTGAAAGTAATGTGTCTGTACTTGACCGTGATGGAGCGTCGGAGATTGACTGCGCCGTGATCGGTCTCCCGTCTTCGATGACATGAGGACCCGTTGGGCACTGAGCTACTGGCACCTCTCGATCTCGCCTTCTGGCACCTCGAGTCCGCTGCCCACCCCATGCACCTCGGCGCGCTCGCCGTCTTCGCACCGCCGCCCGGTGCGGAACCCGGCCCCGCCGCCCTCCTCGAACTGCTCGGCGCCCGCGCCGCCGCGATCCCCCGGCTGCGCATGCGGGTGCGTGACGTCCTGCTGCCCGTCGGAGGCGCGGCCTGGTCCGCCGACCCGGACTTCGATGTGCACCGCCACGTCCGGCACGTACGGCTGCCCGTCGAGGAGACCGCGCCCGGCGGCCCGGGTTTCATGGGGGCCGCGACCCGGCTGGCCGGCGAGCTGATGGAACAGCCGTTGCGGCGGGGCCTGCCGCCCTGGGAGATGTACCTCATCGAAGGGCCCGCCGGCGGCCCCTTCGCCGTGCTCGTCAAGCTCCACCACGCGCTCGCCGACGGGATGCGGGCAGTCAGCATCGGGGCCGGGATCTTCGACCAGATCGCCTCCGCGACCACCCGCCCCCGGCCTGCCGTCCGGCCGCGACCGGTACCGCCCCGGTCCTGGATGCCGGGCCCCCGCCAGGTCGCCGGGCTCGCCCTCGGCCGGATCGAGGACCTGGGGCGCGCCTTCGGCGTCGGCGCTTCGCTGGTACGGGCCGGCCGCCTCGATCCGCGTGGCGCACCGGTGCTCAGGGCGGGCTCCAGCGGAACCCGGCGGCTCGCCACGGCCGACCTCGACCTCGACGCCGTGCGGCGCATCCGCCGCGCGACCGGCGGCACCGGCAACGACGTGCTGCTCGCCGTCGTGGCCGGTGCGCTGCGGCGCTGGATGCTGGAGCGCGGCGAGACCCCGCCGGGCGACGACCCGCGCGCCCTGGTCCCGGTCTCCCGGCGCCGGCCGGGCGGTGCGGCCACGGCGACCGGCAACCGGCTGTCCGCCTATCTCCTGGGCCTGCCCGTCTCGGAGGCCGACCCCCGTGAGCGACTGCGCGCGGTGCGCGAGGCGATGGACCGCAACAAGGCGGCGGGGCCGCTGCGGGGAGCGGGCGCGGTCGCCGTACTGGCCGATCAGCTGCCCTCGCTGGCCCACCGTTTCGGCGCCCCGCTCGCCGGGAACGCGGCCCGGATGCTCTTCGACGTCCTGGTCACCAGCGTGCCCCTGCCGCGCTCGCGGCTCTCGCTGGCCGGGTGCCCGCTGAGCGCCCTCTACCCGATGGCGCCGCTGGCCCGGGGGCAGTCCATGGCCGTCGCGCTGACGACGTACGGCTCACGCGTGCACATCGGTCTGGTGGGCGACGGGAAGGCGCTGCCCGATCTGGAGCGGCTGGCGCGGTGCGCCGACGAAGAGGTGGCCGCGCTTCTCGCGGAGGTGGGAGAGAGCTGACGATCAAGGAATAGATCGGACTGGTCATTACGGGAACGTGGTGACGGATGGCCGCATGGGTGTTGACGTCTTCAAGTGATCCGATGAATATTCGCTGTGTTGCAGCGACCATCGGGGAGGACGGCGGCAGGATGCGGCGCAGCAGGCTGGGCGACACCACGGTCGAGATCACCGAACTCTCCTTCGGCGCGGCCGCCATCGGCAACCTCTTCGGCCCGGTGGAGCCGGAGCGGGCCGCCGCGGCCGTCGACGCCGCCTGGGACGTGGGCATCCGCTACTTCGACACCGCGCCGCACTACGGACTCGGCCTCTCCGAACGCCGCCTCGGCGAGGCCCTGCGCCGCCGTCCCCGCGACGCCTACACGCTCTCCACCAAGGTCGGCCGCCTCCTCGACCCCCTGCCCCCCGGGGAGACCGCCGCGTCCGGCGGGCTCTCCGAGGGCTTCGCCGTACGCGCCACGCACCGCCGCCGCTGGGACTTCAGCGCCGCCGGAGTCCGCCGCAGCATCGAGGACAGCCTCGACCGCCTCGGCCTCGACCGCATCGACATCGCCTACCTCCACGACCCCGACGACCACGCCGAAGCCGCCTTCCGCGAGGCGTACCCGGAACTGGAGAAGCTGCGCGCCGAAGGGGTCGTCGGGGCGATCGGCGCCGGCATGAACCAGACCGCGATGCTCACCCGCTTCGTACACGACACCGACGTCGACGTCGTCCTCTGCGCCGGCCGGTTCACCCTTCTCGACCACACGGCCCTCACCGGCCTCCTGCCGGCCGCCGCCGCCCGTGGCCGGAGCGTCGTCGTCGGCGGGGTCTTCAACTCGGGGCTCCTCGCAGACCCGCGGCCCGGCGCCACCTACGACTACGCCACCGCCCCGTTGAACCTGCTGGACCGGGCCCTGCATCTGAAGGGCGTCACCGAGGCCCACGGCGTGCCCCTGCGCGCCGCCGCCCTGCGGTACCCGCTCACCCACCCTGCCGTCGCGGGGGTGCTCGTCGGCACGCGTTCCCCGGACGAGGTGCGCGACGCCGCCGCGCAGCTGGACCGGGAGATCCCCGACGCCCTCTGGGACGACCTGCGCGACCAGGGCCTGCTGCCCGGGAACGGACACTGACATGCGTATCGCCCTTGGACGTCGTGCACGACTGCTCCGCCGAGAGCGCCGAAACCGGGCTCCCCGTCGTCCGGGAGCGGTGAGATGACCGCCCGGCCCCGCGTCGTCGACGCCCACCATCATGTGTGGGACCTCTCCGTACGCGACCAGGACTGGATCACCGGTGAGGCGCTGGCCCCCCTGCGCCGCGACTTCACCCTCGCCGACCTGGAGCCCGAGGCCCGTGCGGCCGGGGTGAGCGCCACCGTGCTCGTCCAGACCGTCACCGCGGCCGAGGAGACCCCCGAGTTCCTGGCGCTCGCCGACGGCAGTGAGCTGGTCGCCGGCGTCGTCGGCTGGAGTGACCTCACCGCACCGGACATCGCCGACACCCTGGCCGCCCTGCGCGAACTCCCCGGCGGCGACCGGCTCGTCGGACTGCGCCACCAGGTCCAGGGTGAACCCGACCCCGAGTGGCTGCTGCGGCCCGACGTGCTGCGCGGTCTGGCCGCCGTGGCCGACGCCGGACTCGTCTACGACCTGGTGATCCTCCCGCACCAGCTGCCCGCCGCCACCCGGGCGGCCGCCGCCCTTCCCGGCCTCGTGTTCGTGCTCGACCACGCGGGCAAGCCGCCCGTCGCCACCGGGCGCACCCAGCCCTGGGCCGACGACCTGCGAGCCCTCGCCGCACTCCCCAACACCGTCTGCAAGCTCTCCGGACTCGTCACCGAAGCCGACCGGCGCACCTGGAGCATCGCTGACCTGCGCCCCTACGCGGAGACCGTCATCGACGCCTTCGGGCCCGGCCGGCTCATGTTCGGCTCCGACTGGCCGGTGTGCCGGCTCGCCTCGACGTACGCCGAGGTGCTGGACACCGCCCGCGCCCTGATCCGGGACCTGGGCGACGAGGAGCGCGACGCCGTGCTCGCCACCACCGCGGAACGTGTGTACGGCCTCGGGTAGGCGTCCCGGGCGGGGCTGCGGCAGGCTGGGGCCATGCCCGAACTGCCGGAAGCCGAAGCCCTGCGGCTCTTCCTCGACGACCACCTCGTCGGCAAGGAGATCGACCGCGTCCTGCCGCTCGCCGTCAGCGTCCTCAAGACGTACGACCCGCCGCTCACCGCCCTGCACGGCGGAACGGTCACCGACGTACGGCGGCACGGCAAGTTCCTCGACATCGGCGTCGGCCCGCTCCACCTGATCATCCACCTCGCCCGGGCCGGATGGCTCCGCTGGAACGACGCCTTCCCGGCCGCCCCGCCGCGCCCCGGGAAGGGCCCGCTCGCCCTGCGTACCGTCCTCACCGGCGGCGACGGCTTCGACCTGACCGAGGCCGGCACCACCAAACGTCTCGCCGTCCACCTCGTGCACGACCCGGCCGAGGTGCCCGGGATCGCCCGCCTCGGGCCCGACCCGCTCGGGCCGGACTTCGGCCGGGACGCGTTCGCCGCACTGCTCGCCGGGGAACGCCGCCGGATCAAGGGCGCCCTGCGCGACCAGTCGCTCGTCGCCGGCATCGGCAACGCCTACAGCGACGAGATCCTGCACGTCGCGAAGATGTCGCCGTTCAAGCTCACCGCGAACCTCACCGACGACGAGGTCACCCGGCTCCACGCCGCCATGCGCAGCACCCTGGAGGACGCCGTCGCCCGCTCCGGCGGCCTCGGGGCGGGCCGGCTCAAGGCCGAGAAGAAGAGCGCGATGCGCGTCCACGGACGCACCGGCCAGGCGTGCCCGGTCTGCGGGGACACCATCCGCGAGGTCTCCTTCAGCGACTCCTCGCTCCAGTACTGCCCGACCTGCCAGACGGGCGGCAGACCACTCGCGGACCGCCGCCTGTCCCGGCTGCTCAAGTAGGGGCGCCCACCGCGGCCACCCCCTACACTCCGGCCTCATGCTCCGCGTACTCGCCGTCGACGACGAAGAACCCGCCCTGGAGGAACTGCTCTACCTCCTGCGCGCCGACCCCCGCATCCGCAGCGCGGAGGGAGCCACCGGCGCCACCGAGGCACTGCGCCGCATCGGCAGCGCCGTCGACGCCGGGCCCGACGACCCGTCCGCCATCGACGTCGTCTTCCTCGACATCCACATGGCGGGCCTCACCGGGCTCGACGTCGCCCAGCTCCTCGCCGGGTTCGCCGCGCCCCCGCTCATCGTCTTCGTCACCGCCCACGAGGGCTTCGCCGTGCACGCCTTCGACCTCAAGGCCGTCGACTACGTCCTCAAACCGGTCCGCCGCGAACGCCTCGCCGAGGCCGTACGACGGGTCGCCGAGCAGGTCCAGGGCCGTTCCGCCCCCGTCCACGACACCGCACACGACCAGATACCCGTCGAACTGGGCGGCGTCATCCGCTTCATCCCGATCGACGACATCACCTACGCCGAGGCCCAGGGCGACTACGCCCGGCTGCACACCGCCACCGGCAGCCACCTCGTCCGCGTCCCCCTGACCACCCTGGAGGAGCGCTGGCGGACCCGGGGCTTCGTGCGCATCCACCGCCGCCACCTCGTGGCCCTCGGCCGGATCGACGAACTGCGCCTGGACGCCGGCAGCATGAGCGTGCGCATCGGCACCGCCGAACTCGCCGTCAGCCGCCGGCACACCCGCGCGCTGCGCGACCTGCTGATGCGCCGGACCGGCCGCTGACCAGCGGCTACCGAGCCCCAACCCCCTTCCCAGCGGGGCCGGACGACGCCTACACTCCGGCCCCATGTCCGCAGAGCCCACACCCCGGCGCGAAGTGGTGACGGGGGAGCCCCGACGGGTGCGCCCGCTGCCGCGCTACCGCACCCAGTCGGAGATCGACGAGCAGACCGCGCTCGGCGGCGCCTACGTCCGCTCGCTGATGCGCGGGCAACTGCGGGCCGGTCTGACCGCCTTCGCGGTCCTCGCCGCCGTCGTGGGCACCCTCCCCCTCGTCTTCGAGGCCCTGCACAGCTCCGCCGTCGTCTGGGCCGTCCTCGGGTTCGCCGCCTACCCGCCGCTCACCCTGCTCGCCTGGTGGTACGTGCGCCGCGCCGAGCGCAACGAGAGCGACTTCGCCCGGCTCGTGGAAGGCCGCCCCGCCCCGTGAGCCGCACGTACGCGGTGGCGGCGGTCGCCGTCGTCGTCCTGGCCACCGTCCTCGTCGGCGGATTCGGACTGCGGATCTCCCGCACCACCTCCGACTTCTACGTCGCATCGCGCACCGTGCGCCCCCGGCTCAACGCCGCCGCGATCAGCGGCGAATACCTCTCCGCCGCCTCCTTCCTCGGCATCGCGGGCCTGGTCCTCGTCCATGGCCCCGACATGCTCTGGTACCCGGTCGGCTACACCGCCGGCTATCTGGTCCTGCTGGTCTTCGTCGCCGCGCCGCTGCGCCGTTCGGGGGCGTACACCCTGCCCGACTTCGCCGAAGGGCGCCTGGAGTCCCGGCAGGTGCGCAGACTCGTCAGCGTGCTCGTCGCCGGCGCCGGCTGGCTCTACCTCGTGCCCCAGCTCCAAGGCGCCGGCCTCACCCTCAAGATCCTCACCGGGGCGCCCGGCTGGCTCGGCGACGTGCTGGTCGCCTCCGTCGTCGTCCTCGCCGTCGCCGCCGGAGGCATGCGTTCGATCACCTTCGTCCAGGTCTTCCAGTACTGGCTGAAGCTGACCGCCCTCCTCGTCCCCGCGATCTTCCTGGTGCTGGCCTGGCAGGGCGACGGACAGCCCCACATCACCTTCGACGAACACCTCTCCCCCTTCCGCGCCGACCACCCGCTGTACGCCACCTACGGCCTCATCGTCGCCACCTTCCTCGGCACCATGGGCCTGCCGCACGTCGTCGTCCGCTTCTACACCAGCCCCAACGGCCGCGACGCCCGCCGCACCACGGTCGCCGTCCTCGCCCTCATCGGCGTCTTCTACCTCCTGCCGCCCGTCTACGGCGCGCTGGGCCGGCTGTACGCCCCTGAGCTGATCCACGGCGGCGACGCGGACGCCGCCGTGCTCCTGCTGCCCGGCCGGGTCATCGGCGGAGCCGGCGGTGATCTGCTGGGGGCGCTCGTCGCGGGCGGCGCGTTCGCCGCGTTCCTGTCCACCGCGTCCGGACTGACCATGGCCGTCGCCGGGGTCATCACCCAGGACGTGCTGCCCTCGCGCGGGGTCCGGCACTTCCGGCTGGCCACCGTCCTCGCCATCTCCGTCCCCCTGGCCGGCTCGCTGATGGTCAGCCGGGTCCCCGTCGCCGACTCCGTGGGCATGGCCTTCGCCGTCTCCGCCTCCTCCTTCTGTCCGTTGCTGGTCCTCGGGATCTGGTGGCGCAGGCTCACCCCGCCCGGGGCCGTCGCCGGCCTGCTGCTGGGCGGCGGCTCCGCGCTGCTGTCCGTCGCCATCACGGTCAGCGGCGCGGTACGCCCGCCCGGCTGGCCGCACGCCCTGCTCGCCTGGCCCGCCGTCTGGTCCGTGCCCGTCGGTTTCCTCGCGATGATCCTGGTCTCACTCGCCACACCGGGCCGGATACCCCCCGGCACCAACGCCGCCATGACCCGCTTCCACCTGCCCGAAGCGCTCACCACCGGGAGGCACCGGTGACCGGCGCCGGATATGCCGTCATCGTCGTGCTCGCCCTCCTGCTCTTCGGCGGCGGCCTCCTGCTCGGCCGCCGCACCGCGCGGCCCCTGCGCACCAGCGACGTCGGCACGCCCGTGGAGCACGCCACCTTCGAGACCCTGCACACCGCCTCCCTGGCCGCGCCCCCGCTGCGCGCCGGACTCACCGAGGACAGCGCCCGCAGATCCGCCCGCCGACTGCGCTCGCTGCTGGGCACCGACGCGCTGTGCCTCACCGACCGCGACGGGGTCCTGGTCTGGGACGGCGAGGGCGACCACCACGGCCGGCACGTCATGGAGCAGGTCGCGGGCGTCCTGGAAACCGGCCGCGACACCGCCTTCCGCAGCGACTGCGACGACCTGGACTGCCCGCTGAGATGGGCCGTCGCCGTGCCGCTCACCGTCGACCACCGGGTGCTCGGCACCCTCGTCGCCTACGCCCCGCGCGAGTCGGCGGTCCTCGCCCGGGCCGCGGGCGAGGTCGCCCGCTGGGTCTGCGTCCAGCTGGAACTGGCCGAACTCGACCGCTCCCGCACCCAGCTCATCGAGGCCGAGATCCGGGCCCTGCGCGCGCAGATCTCCCCCCACTTCATCTTCAACTCCCTGGCCGCCATCGCCTCCTTCGTCCGCACGGACCCGGAGAAGGCCCGCGAACTGCTCCTGGAGTTCGCCGACTTCACCCGCTACTCCTTCCGCAGCCACGGCGACTTCACCACCCTCGCCGACGAACTGCACTCCATCGACCAGTACCTCGCCCTGGTCCGGGCCCGCTTCGGCGAACGGCTCTCCGTCACCCTCCAGGTCGCCCCCGAGGTCCTGCCCGTCGCCCTGCCCTTCCTCTGCCTCCAGCCGCTCGTCGAGAACGCCGTCAAACACGGCCTCGAAGGCGCCGTCACCTCCAGCCGCATCACCATCAGCGCCCTGGACGCCGGCTCCGAGGCCGAGGTCGTCATCGAGGACGACGGCACCGGCATGGACCCCCAGCGGCTGCGCCACATCCTGCGCGGTGAGGGCGGCAGATCCACCGGCATCGGCCTGCTCAACGTGGACGAACGGCTCCGCCAGGTGTACGGGGACGCGTACGGCCTCGTCATCGAGACGGGCATCGGTGCCGGGATGCGGATCACCGTACGGCTGCCGAAGTACCGCGCCGGAGTGCACGGTTCCTGATCACGGCCAAGCCCTACTAGTACAGGTGGACCGCCAGATGTCCCAGCGGCAGGCCCAGTCGCCACGCCGGTGTCCACACCTGCGCGGCCTCCTCGACGTCCTGGTCCGCACCACCCTCCGGCTCCCGGGGCGGCGGGCCGAGCGCCTCCAGGTCGGCCGCCAGCAGCTCGGTCTCCTCCAGCCACCGCCAGGCCGCCCGGGCCAGCGCCAGGTCCGCGTCCGTGCGGCCGGGCGCCGGGGCGTGCAGCCGCTCGCACACCCAGCGGCGCCAAGGCGTCCCGGACGCGGTGAGCAGCCGCAGCTCGTCCACCCGCGCGGCCGGCAGCGCCTCGGTCACCGCCCCGTCCAGCAGGAAGATGGTCAGCGCCAGCGCATCCCGCCCCGCCCGGTACTCCAGCGTCGCCGGCTCCATCAGGTCGCCGGTGCGCAGCAGCTCATCGGCGAGGTACTCCGCGTACAGCCAGGCCATCGGGACCGACAACCCGGCCCGGCCAGACCCCTCATGACGTTCCGGAGGCATCCCGTATCGCCTCATTCCCTCGGTCTCGGGGCCGTGCGGCCGGTGGGCTCCCGGCCGGTTCCCCACGCAGCATTGAACCGGGGGAGCGCGCGCCGCGTGGCCAGAAGAGCAGGATCCGCCGGACCCGATCAGTCACAGACATGAGGTTGCGATGACCGCCGATCCCGGGGAGGGGCCGCATGTGCGGCAGCTGCTGGGCGCCTACGTCCTGGACGCGCTGACCGCCGCCGAGGCCCGCACGGTCGCTCACCACCTGCGCGGCTGCGACCGGTGCGCCGCCGACTACGCGGCGACCGCGGAGGCGGTGGAGCTGCTGGCGCTGCTGCGGGAGGAGGACCTGCTGGAATAGCCGGGCAGGCGGCGGGAGAGCAGCCGCAGAGCGTAGTACGAACGCGACTTGACCGTGCCCGCCGGTATCCCGAGCACCTCGGCGGTCTCGCCCACGCTCAGTCCGCGGAAGTAGATCTGCACGAGCACCGACCGGTGCTCCGGGCTCAGGGCGCGCACCGCCTCGCGCACGTCGAGCGCGGCGATCGCGGACTCCGCCGTGTCGGAGCCGGCCGGGGCGCACTCCAGGACGACGTCACTGACCTCGGCCGGCCGGGCCAGCCGGGAGCGCCGGGCATCGATCGCCAGCCGCCGCGCGACGGTGAACAGCCAGGGCCGCATCGACTCGTACGGGCCGTCGAACGCCTCCGGGTGCTGCCAGGCCCGCACCAGCGTCTCCTGGAGCAGGTCCTCGGCCCGCTGCCGGTCGCCGAACGTCAGGCCGAGCAGGAAGTGGAACAGGGCGGGTCCGTGTTCACGCTGGAGTTCCGCGAGGGCCCGCTCATCGGTCGTCGTCGTGGTCATGGTGAACGCCCTTCCCGCCAAAGTCGCCGCCTCGCTGCTGACCTGGCGTATACGAGCGCATTCAGCCGACGAGGAACAGGACAAACGCCGCTCCGTGCGACGAGCGGTCGCTCGGAGCGGCGAATGGTGCGGTGAACGGTCGGGCGGCACCCCGGACGGGGGCGCTACGGCACGACGGTGACCGGCCAGCGGCCCGCCTTCACCAGACGGACGGCCACCGAGCCGATGAAGCGGTGCCCGGCCGACTCCGACGCGCCCACCACGACGGCGTCCGCCTTGAGTTCGTCGGCAGCGGTCACCAGACCGTTGTAGGGGTCACCGCGGAAGGTGTGGAACTCCCAGCGCACGTCCCATATGTCCTTCAGTCGCTCCGTCCCGGCCCGGATCTCGCTCACCAGTCCCTCGGCGACCTCACCCGTGGCATCACCGACCGGGGCCCCGAGCGCCGCCCCCGCCGGCAGTACGGGCTGGACGTACACCAGGGCCAGCAGGGCCCTCTGGCGACGGGCGAGCCCGGCGGCGTAGGCGGCCGCGCGCATCGACGACTCGGAACCGTCGAGGCCCGCGACGATCACCTTCGGTCCGTCTGTGCCACGTTCGAACTGGTGGGAGTGCTGAGCTGTCACGGCAGTGAGGTTATCGGCTCGCCCCCCGACCCCCGGCCCGGCCTCCTGGGTGCCGCGCACCGCTCACCACGTGCGCGGACGCGTTCCCGCCATCCGGGTGCAAAAAACCCCGGCACCCGGTGTCGCTGAGGCGGGCGGCGGAGCGGACGTGCGAGCAGTGGGGCATGAAGAGTGATCACAGACCGCCCCTGCGCAGAACGGTCCTGAGGCTGGTCGCCGGCCTGGGTGCCGCCACCGCCGTGAGCGTCGTCGCCGCGGATCCCGTCGCCTCCCCGGGCCGCCCGGCGAAGCCCGCGGCGGGGGTGGCCGGATCGCGGGCCGCCACCCTCCGGAGCCGGCCGCTGGCCTATAGGCTGCGGCCCATGACGGGACACACGCCGCCCCGCTACCGGCCCGCGGCGCCGCCGGTCCGCACCCGGCCGTTCGAAGAGCTGACCGACATCGGCCACGCCATGGTGCTGTCCTTCGACGACGGCCCCGATCCGCTCTACACCCCGCACATCCTGGACACGCTGCGCGAGCACGACGTACGGGCGATGTTCTTCCTCTGCGGGGAGATGGCGAACGACAACCGCGACATCGTCCGCCGGATCGCCGACGAGGGGCACACCGTGGGGAACCACTCGTGGACGCACCCCCTGGTCACCAAGCTCTCCCGGGCCGGGATCACCGACGAGCTGGGCCGTACCAGCGACGTCATCGAGGAGATCACCGGCGCGGCGCCGCTCTGGTACCGGGCGCCCTACGGTGCCTGGAACCGCGACTCCTTCGAGATCGGTGCCGCGATGGGCATGGAACCGATGGCCTGGACCGTGGACACCCTCGACTGGACCGTGCCCGGCACCGACAGCATCGTCCGCCGGGTCAGGCAGGGGGCGGGCCCCGGAGCGGTGGTGCTCTCGCACGACGCGGGCGGCGACCGCTCGCAGAGCGTGGCGGCACTGCGGCGGTATCTGCCGCAGCTGCTGGACGACGGGTACCGGCTCACGGTGCCGCGGTGGCGCTGAACGCGGAGGTCAGCGGGTCTCCACCAGCCGGGCGAACACCACCACGTTGCCGTCGTAGCCGTTGGCCTTGGTGTAGCCGCCGCCGCAGGTGATGACCCGCAGCTCCGGCTTCCCGGTGTCGCCGTACACCCGGGCGCCGGGGAAGTCGTTCTTGGCGAAGACCTCGACGCCGTACACCTCGAACACCGCCACCCGGTCGTCGCTGCGCCCGACCTCGACGCGGTCGCCCTTCTTGAGCGAGCCGAGGCCGTAGAAGACGGCGGGGCCCGCCTTGTTGTCGACATGGCCGACGATGACGGAGGTACCGGTCTGGCCCGGAGCGATGCCGTTCTGGTACCAGCCGGCCAGGTTGGGGTCCTCCGCCGGCGGGGTCTCGATCCAGCCGTCCGGGTCGAGGTTCACATCGATGACCGGCGCGTCGACCTGGATCGAGGGGATGGCCACGCGGGCGACGGGCGCGTACGGGAGGGGCTTGACGGCCGGGCCCGCCACCGGGGCCACGGGGGCTTTCTTCTGGTGGCCCACCGAGGCGGCGGCGACCGGCTGCGGCGGGCCGGGGGAGAGGTCGGCGCCGTTGCGCATCAGGGCCAGACCGGTGAGCAGCGCCAGGGCGAGCGCGCCCCAGGGCGAGTGCCTGACCCGTTCCGGCCGCCAGTTGTCCCGGCCCATGGTTCTCCCTTCGTCGCGACGAGCAGAACGCTAGGCGCGGTGCGGCGGGGCGGCGATCCGAGAAGGGCGAACGGGTGGCGGCGAGCCACCCGGATGCTTATCGGAGTAGCGCGTGGATAAAACTTCTGACGGACTGTGACCTGCACATCCATCAGTTCCGGGGGTGCTCGCACGGCGTGTCGGATCACCGGTGTGGAGCAGTGCCGAAATGCGGTGGATCAAGGTTCTGGTGAGGGTTCGTCATGGGAGGCGTTCTCGTCGATCCATCCCGGCGCACAGAGCCCCGGGGCGCTTCCCGGTGGAGGTACGAACGATGCGTGCTACACGCGCTCTCGTTGTCGCCGCGGCCGCCGTCGCCGCCCTCGGGGTCGGTGCCCCGATGGCGGCCGCCGGCGGAGACGGCGGGCACAACCAGAGCAACGGCAACAACCAGAACGACTGGAACAACGGCAACAACCAGAACGACTGGAACGACTGGAACGACCAGGACGGCTGGAACAACGGCAACGGCAACGGCAACGGCAACGGCAACGGCAACGGCAACGGGAACGGGAACGGCAACGGGAACGGCAACGGGAACGGGAACGGGAACGGGAACGGCAACGGGAACGGGAACGGCAACGGCAACGGGAACGGGAACGGGAACGGGAACGGGAACGGGAACGGGAACGGGAACGGCAACGGGCGCAACAACGGCCCGAACAACGTGACCGTCGACCCCGAGCGCGTGCACCAGGGCGCGGCCATGCAGGTCAGCGCCGAGGGCTGCGGCCGGGGCGGCAGCGTCTCGTCCAACGCGTTCCGCACCACCCGGCTCTCGGCCGGCCGGGTCGGCCACGCCCGGGTCCGTATCTTCAACGACGCGACGCCCGGCACGTACAACCTGACGGTCCGGTGCGACGGCACCGACCGGACGGCCGGTCACCGCTTCACCGTGCTCGACAGCCGGGGCGCCCAGGGCGGGCTCGGCGGTTCGATGGCCGCGACCCCGGCGGAGATGGGTGTCGGCGCGGGCCTCGTCGCGTCGGCGGCCCTCGGCGGCGTGTACATCATGCGCCGCCGGAGGACGGGTCATGGGGCGGCCTGATCCTGAGGACGCCCCCGCCGGACCGATAACCGAAGTCGCCCCGAGTCCTGTGACAGGACCCGGGGCGACTCTCGTGGCCCATCCGCTCGCAGTGGTCAGTGCGAGCGGCTCTCCCTGCGGCGGCGCGCGAAGAACACGGCACCGGCACCGGCCACCACGGCGAGCGCGGTGCCCGCCACGATCTTGCCGGAGTTCATGCTGCCGATGCTGCCGCCGAGGCCGCCCTGAACCCCGGCCGGTGAGGCCGTGGTCGTGGCCGCGGCCGTGCTCGTCGAGCTCGTGTTGGGCGTGGTGGGCGTGCCCGTGGCCGCGTTGATCGTGAGATTCACCTTGGCCGTGGAGCTGGGCGAGGTGTTGCAGATGAACGTCACCTCGTAGGCGGTGCCCGGCCTGGCGTCCGAGTCGACGGTGGCCTGGCTGCTGCCGTTCACCGGGATGGTGACGGTGTCGAAGACCCCCGAGGAGGCCGTGGCCGTCGTCGAGCAGCCCCGGGCCGCCAGGGTGACCACGCCGCCGGGCGCGACCACCGACGGCGTGACGGTGTAGCCGTTCCCGCCGCCCGCCGCGGCGTCCGCGGTCGCGGCATACGCGGTCACCGCCGGGGCGGTCAGGGCGAGTGCTGCGGCGCCGAACAGAGCGACGGGGGCGACACGTATTGCGCGCATGGTGAATCCTCCGGGTCCCCGAGGAGCAGCTGCGGAACGGATTTCCACAAAGTGTCAGAAATGCACCTCGAATGCGGCCCACGCTAGAAGTGGTGCATTTCGCCCGCGATCGGGGTCCGGCGAATGGGGCACCGCTGTCCCCCGGGCGGCGCACCGGCCGGGGGACGGTCCGCTACCTGCCCGCCGCTTCCGGGAAGAGGTCGAGGAAGGGGGCGGCGGTGGCCGAGAACCCCCGCCCGAACGGCGAGTCGAAGTCCCAGATCAGAAAGAGGAGGAAGGCGATCAGCACACTGAAGAGGCCCGCCAGCAGGAGCTCACGGAACGTGCGGCGGATCTGCAGCGTGAAGATCAGGCCCACGGTCACCAGGGCGCCGATGATCAGCCCGAACCACACCACCCCGGGCATGGTCGCGCCGGCGCTCTGCCCCCGGGCACTGCGGGCGTCGTCGGCGGCGGCCACCTGGTCGACCAGCGGCTGGTACGCCTGCCCCTCGTGGTCCGTCCTGGGCCGGTAGTCCGTGACGTCGGCACGTACCTTGTCCAGCAGTTCGGTCCCGCGGTCGCTGAGTGTCCCGTGCTCGGTCATGGTCCGCCACTCGTCGTGCACCACGTAGCTCACGTACGTGTCGACGTCGGTCCGGATGCGGGTACGCACCTCCTCCGGGTAGACGGAGGAACGCGCGCTCACCTCGTGCAGGGCCTGGGCCTCCTGGCGTACGTACTCCTGCGCGGCGCTCCGGCCCTCCCAGACACCCGCGATGGCGAGCCCCAGCACGATCGCGTAGATCACGCCGATCATCATCGTCATGTACTCGATGACATCGGGGGTTTCGGACGGGTCGTCGTCCTCGGCGAGTCTGCGGTTGCTGAGGACGGCGATGGTCAGGACGACGGCGGTGGCCGCGACCAGGGCGAGGGTGAGAACGAGCCATTCCGACATGAGCGTCTCCGGGATTCATCGGGAACGGGGGCGCAGCACGGCGACGGCGAACACCGCGGGGGCCGTGATCATCAAGGTGAGCGTGACCAAGGAGGTGTGGCGCTCCGGTGTCTTCCGCACCGGTCTGCGGTAGGCGGGGAGCGCGACGTGGGCGGAAGGTGAAGGCCGTACGGACGGCGAGGGCTTCGGCTTCGGCTCGGGTTTCGGCGTGGGGGAGGGTGGAGGGGGCGGTGGGGGCGGCGGGGGCGGTGGTGCCGGCTCGGGCTCGGGCGCCGGAGGGGGCGGTGGCGGTGGTGGCGGTGCCGGTTTCGGGGGAGGGGGTGGCGGCGGGGGCGGCTCCGGTTTCGGCGTGGGCGTCGGAGTGGGCTCCGGCTCCGGGCCGGCGAAACAGTCGCCGTCGCCGCTGACGGCCACGGCCGTGCCGCCGTCGTCATCCCCGATGGACGCGTACGCGCAGCTGTCGGCGGTCGCGGGGGCGGGGGCGGTCAGCAGCCAGGTGAGCGCGAGCGCTGCGGCCAGCCGCCAGAAGAGTGATCCGTACACGACCGGGAGCATGTTCCGGGCCGTGCGGCGGCACGCCGGACCCCCTCCGGATTCGCCTGATGGAGGGGACCTGGGGTGCGCGGGGTTTGGGGCCGGCGAAAAGGAGCAGGCGCGTGCCTGGTTCAGGTCTCCGGAAATGGCCGATTGTCGACCCTCTTCCCGGGAATGGCGTCAAAGGGCGCGACACCGGATCCGCGCATTCCCCGCCTTGGGCCGGCACCCGGAGGCGAGCGGCGGACGGTGGGAGTCGCGGCCTCTCCCGGCCCTCCCCGGAGCATCCGTCTCGTGAACGCCAACGTCCGGGGCCCTCACGGGACATGATGCCCGGCCTTCGCCGCCTCCGAGGTCAGCGAGGTGCCAAAGTAGTCCGGGAGTGAACTATTCGATCCCTCTCGTTCGTCGAATGTGACGGGCAGCGACGAGCCGGTTGCACATGCCACGAGAGTGTGACCAATAACGGACGGCTAATTTCCGTTTCCACTCGCTCTCTTGGCGGTCGATCAGTAGCCTCTGGACCACACTGACCATGAACATGGCCGGATCGCCGTGGCGACTTGTTGGAGACATCGATGGAGCGTCCCGCCTGGGCACCGCAAGGCATTGACATTTCGGTGCCGAGCGTGTCCCGAATGTATGACTTCTATCTGGGCGGGTCGCACAATTTCGAGGTGGACCGGGAAGCGGCCCGGAAGGCCATGGAGTTCATGCCGGGACTTCCCAAGGCCATGCAGGCGAACCGGGCGTTTATGCGACGGGCGGTGCGCTACGCGCTGAGCGAGGGCATCACCCAGTTCCTCGACATCGGTTCCGGGATACCCACCTTCGGCAATGTCCACGAGGTCGCCCAGGCCGTCGATCCCGAGGTCAGGGTCGCCTACGTCGACCACGACCCGGTCGCGGTCGCGCACAGCCAGGCGGTCCTGGAGGGCAACGACCGCGCGACGATCGCCGCCGCCGACCTGCGCAGGCCCCAGGAGATCCGGGACAGCCCCGAGGTCGCCAAGCTCCTCGACTTCGACCGCCCGGTGGCGCTGCTGCTCGTGGCCGTACTCCACTTCGTCGAGGACTCCGACGACCCGCAGGCCGCCGTCGCCGCGCTCCGCGACATGCTCGCCCCCGGCAGCCTCCTCGTCGTCACCCATGCCGCGTACGAAGGCATCCCGCTGCCCCGGGAGGAGGCCGGCGGCACGGTCGGTGTCTACAAGGAGATCCGTAACCCGCTGGTCATGCGCACCCGGGAAGAGATCGCCCGCTTCTTCGACGGCTACGAGCTGGTCGAGCCCGGCCTCGTCGCGATGCCGGAATGGCGCCCCGAGAACACCGCCGCCCCCGAGAACGAGGACCCGTACGCCTTCTCGGGCATCGCGGGAGTGGGACGCAAGGCGTGAGTATTCCCGCCCAGTCGTCCGGAGCCCCGGACGCGGCACCCGACGGTCCCGAGGACCGGCTCCGGAGATTCGCCACCATCTGGAGCCGGACCATCTTCCCCTCGACGGCCACCTCCCTGACCCGGCCGGAGTTCGAGCAGCACCTGCTGCCGCTGGCCCGCACGCTCAGCGAGACCCTGCACGCCCGCCCGTTCGACCCCGCCGCGGCGACCCCGGTGGGCGGCGCGCTCGTCGCCGCCCACTGCACCGACCCGGACGCGCTCAGCTCCACGCTCGGTGTCGTCGACTCCTACCTGGTGCTCTACTGCGGCAGCAACGGGCCGGTGGCCCTGGCCACCGAGGAGAGCCGCTCCCGCTGCGCCCGCATCCAGCACGCGGTGGCGGCCGGCTTCACCCAGGCCCTGCGCGAACGGACGCTGGCCGAGCAGGAGGCCATCGCCCGCTCGGCGCTCGCCGCCCGCTCCCAGGCCGAACAGGCCCTGCACGCCACCGAGGCACGCTTCCGCGCGGTCTTCAAGGACGCGGCGATCGGCATCGGGATCGCCGACCTCGACGGCAACGTGCTGGAGGTCAACGACACCCTCACCCGGATGTTCGGCGGCCTGGAGAACCACGTCCTCAGCCACCGCGTCAACGAGTGGGTCCACCCCGAGGACTCCCCGCAGGTCTGGAAGTACTACAACGAGCTGGTACGCGGCGAACGCGAGCACTACCGGGTCGAGAAGCCGTACTACCGCAACGACGGCACCGTCCTGTGGACCAACCTGACGGTGTCGCTGCTGCGCGACTCCGAGGGCCGGCCCGAATACCAGCTGGCGCTGCTGGAGGACACCACCGAGCGCAGGCTCCTCAACCTGCGGCTTCGTTACGAGGCCACCCACGACGCGCTCACCGGCCTGCCCAACCGGACGCTCTTCTTCGAGCGCCTGGAGAAAGCGCTCGCAGCCGGCGACGGCAGCCGCTTCGGGCTCTGCTACCTGGACCTCGACGGCTTCAAGGCGATCAACGACAGCCTCGGCCACGCCGCGGGCGACCGGCTGCTCGTCGAGGTCGCCGACCGCCTCCAGAGCTGCGCGACCGCGCCCGGTGAGATGGTCGCCCGGCTCGGCGGCGACGAGTTCGTGGCCCTCACGACGAGCTTCGACACACCCGCCGAGGTCGACGAACTCGCCTGCCGCATCCTCGGCGCGCTCGGCACCCCCATCCGGCTCGACGGGCGCGAGCTGACCGTCCGCGGTTCGGTCGGGGTCGTCGAGGGCCCCGCCGGGGAACGCAGCGCCGCGGAGGTCCTGCGCAGCGCCGACATCACCATGTACCGCGCCAAGTCGGCGGGCGGCAACCGCTTCGAGCTGGCCGACGCGGAGGCGGACGCCCGGGCCATCACCCGGCACGGCCTGACCACGGCCCTGCCGGCCGCCCTGGAACGCGGCGAGTTCTTCATCGAGTACCAGCCGCTGGTGCACCTCGGCGACGGCACGGTGCACGGCGCGGAGGCCCTGGTCCGCTGGTGCCACCCGCAGCACGGGGTACTGGGGCCCGACCGGTTCATCGCGCTGGCCGAGCACACCGGCCTCATCGTCCCGCTGGGCCGCTGGGTCCTTGAGGAATCGGTCCGGCAGGCCAACTTCTGGCAGGAGCGGCACACCGACGGCGGCCCGCTGCGCATCAACGTCAACCTCTCACCGGCCCAGCTGCACCACCCGCACCTGGTCGCGGAGACCGTCGAGGTCCTGGAGCGCTCCGGGCTCGAAGCGGGCGCGCTGTGCCTGGAGGTCACCGAGTCGGCGCTCATCGGGGCCGACGAGGACCTGCTCAAACCGTTGCGACAGCTGGCCGAGATGGGCGTCGACATCGCGCTGGACGACTTCGGCACCGGCTACTCCAACCTCGCGAACCTGCGCAGGCTGCCGGTGAGCGTGCTGAAGCTGGACCGGTCCTTCACCCAGGGGATGCAGACCCATCCGGCGGACCCGGTGGACCTGAAGATCGTCGAGGGGATCGTGTCGCTCGCGCACAGCCTCGACCTGGCGGTGACGGTGGAGGGCGTGGAGACGGGCGCCCAGGCCGAGCAACTGCGGCAGCTGGGCTGCGACACGGCCCAGGGCTGGTACTACGCACGGCCGGGCGCGCCGGACCGCATCCACTCCCTGCTGCTGGCCGACGCCGTGTGAGCCGGGCGGACCCGGCACCCCTCATGGGGCCGCCGTGTCCGCCCGCCCCGCCAGCAGGACCCGCTGGAGCTCGCGGGCCGCACGCGGCGGGGCCACGTCGCTGCGGTGCGCCAGCGCGATCGTGCGGCGCAGCCCCGGGCGGGCCAGCGGGGTCGTGCGCAGGTCGGCGCCGGGCCGGGTGGCGACCATGTTCGGGACCACCGCGATGCCCAGGCCGGCGCGGACGAAGCCGAGCACCGCGTCCATCTCGCCGCCCTCCACGGTGAACGACGGCTCGAAGCCCTCGGCCCGGCAGGCGGCCACCGTCAGCTCCCGCAGGTCGTAGCCGTGCCGGAACATCACCAGCGGTTCGCCCTGGAGGTCCGCGATCCGGACCCGGCCGCCCCGGCCCGGCCGGGGACGGTGGGCCGAGGAGACGACCACCAGGTCCTCCTGGAGCAGTTCGACCGTGGTCAGCGCCGGGGAGGCGGCGGGCAGCGGCAGCACCACCAGGGCCAGATCGAGCGCGCCGCGCGCCAGCTTCCGTACCAGGTCGTGCGAACCGCCCTCCTCCAGCAGCAGCCGGATGCCCGGATGCAGGTCGTGGAAGGCGCGCAGCACCTCGGGCAGCAGCCCCGTGCACACGCTGGGCGTCGCACCCAGCCTGACCCGGCCCCGGCGCAGCTGCGCCAGTTCCTGCACCTCGTGCCGTGCGGTGTCGGCGTCGGCCAGGATGCGCCGGGCGAGGGGCAGCAGCGCCTCGCCCGCGTCCGTCAGCGTGATGTTGCCGCGCGCCCGGCTGAACAGCTCGGCGCCCAGCTCGTTCTCCAGGGCCCTGATCTGCTGGGAGAGCGAGGGCTGCGAGACGTGTACCTCCTCGGCGGCACGGGTGAAGTGCCGGGCCTCGGCGACGGCCACGAAATAGGTGAGCTGCTGGAACTGCACGACCCCACGCTACCGCGCTCGATAGGCAAGGGCTATGGACATCAGCCGTTCCATGACTTGGACTGATCGGGCCCTTCGGTCCTAGCGTCGTGTCCATGGCACTGGCAACCCGGACGGACAGACGGCCGTCCATGACGCGCACGCTCTGGGGCTCGACCGTCGGCAAGAAGGCGATCATGGCCGTGAGCGGTCTGGTCATGCTCCTCTACCTGGTCGTCCACATGATCGGAAACCTGAAGATCTTCTTCGGGTCCGACGAGTTCAACGGCTACGCCCACTGGCTGCGGGTGATGGGCGAGCCCTTCCTGCACCACGAGTGGGCGCTGTGGATCGTGCGCGTGGTGCTCGTCGCCGCCGCGGTGCTGCACGCGGTCTCCGCGTACCAGCTCAGCAGGCGCGACCTGCGGGCGCGCCCCAGCAGGTACGTCCACAAGCGGCCGCGCGCCAGTTACGCCACCCGCACCATGCGCTACGGCGGGGTCATCCTCGGGCTGTTCATCGTCTGGCACATCCTGGACCTGACGACCGGCACCGTGCACTCCGGCGGGTTCCAGTCCGGCCACCCGTACCAGAACGTCATCGACACCTTCTCCACCTGGTACGGCACCGTCGTCTACATCGTCGCGATGCTTGCCCTGGGGCTCCACGTCCAGCACGGGTTCTGGAGCGCCGCGCAGACCCTGGGCGCCGGCCGCGCGAGCCGCGACCGCGCCCTGAAGACCCTCGCCAACCTCCTCGCGCTGGTGCTGACGGTGGGCTTCATCTCCGTACCCGTCGCCGTCATGACCGGAGTGGTGAGCTGACATGAACGACTACACGCACTACACGACCGGTGAAACCGTCGCCGACACCAAGGCGCCGGCCGGCCCCGTCGCCGAGCGCTGGGACACCCGCCGCTTCGAGGCCAAGCTGGTCAACCCCGCCAACCGGCGCAAGCACACCGTCATCGTCGTCGGCACCGGCCTCGCCGGTGGCTCGGCCGGCGCGACACTGGCCGAACAGGGCTACCACGTCGTCCAGTTCTGCTTCCAGGACTCACCCCGCCGGGCGCACTCCGTCGCCGCGCAGGGCGGTATCAACGCGGCCAAGAACTACCGCAACGACGGCGACTCGGTGCACCGGCTCTTCTACGACACCGTCAAGGGCGGCGACTTCCGCGCCCGCGAGTCCAACGTGCACCGCCTCGCCCAGATCTCGGTCGAGATCATCGACCAGTGCGTGGCGCAGGGCGTCCCCTTCGCCCGCGAGTACGGCGGGCTCCTCGACAACCGTTCCTTCGGCGGCGTCCAGGTCTCCCGCACCTTCTACGCCCGCGGCCAGACCGGACAGCAACTGCTCCTCGGCGCCTACCAGGCGCTGTCCCGGCAGATCGCCGCGGGCAACGTCGAGCTGCATCCCCGTACCGAGATGCTCGACCTGATCGTCGTCGACGGCCGGGCGCGCGGCATCGTCGCCCGCGACCTCGTCACCGGGAAGATCGACACCTACTTCGCCGACGCCGTCGTCCTGGCCAGCGGCGGTTACGGCAACGTCTTCTACCTGTCGACCAACGCGATGAACTCCAACGCCACCGCCGTCTGGCGGGCCCACCGGCGCGGCGCCTACTTCGCGAACCCCTGCTTCACACAGATCCACCCCACCTGCATCCCGCGCACCGGCGACCACCAGTCCAAGCTGACGCTCATGAGCGAGTCGCTGCGCAACGACGGCCGCATCTGGGTGCCGAAGGCCAAGGGCGACACCCGCCCGGCCAACGAGATCCCCGAGGACGAGCGCGACTACTACCTGGAGCGGATCTACCCCGCCTTCGGCAACCTCGTGCCCCGCGACATCGCCTCCCGAGCCGCGAAGAACGTCTGCGACGAGGGACGCGGCGTCGGCCCCGGCGGCCAGGGCGTCTACCTGGACTTCGCCGAGGCCATCGCACGGATGGGCCGGGCGAAGGTCGAGGAGAAGTACGGCAACCTCTTCGACATGTACGCCCGGATCACCGCGGAGAACCCGTACGAGACCCCGATGCGGATCTACCCGGCCGTGCACTACACGATGGGCGGGCTCTGGGTCGACTACGACCTCCAGACCACGATCCCGGGCCTCTTCGCGATCGGCGAGGCCAACTTCTCCGACCACGGCGCCAACCGGCTCGGCGCGTCCGCGCTGATGCAGGGCCTCGCCGACGGCTACTTCGTCCTGCCCTCCACCATCAACGACTACCTCGCCCGCCACCCGCACCACGAGGAGGTCGACGCCTCGCACCCCGCCGTCGAGGAGGCTCTCGCGGAGACCGAGGACCGGCTCAACCTGCTGCTGGCCGTCGACGGTGACCGCACCCCCGACTCCTTCCACCGGGAGATCGGCGAACTCATGTGGGAGTACTGCGGGATGGCCCGCAACGAGGAGGGACTGCGCACCGCGCTCGCCCGCATCCCGCGGATCCGCGAGGAGTTCTGGCGCCGCGTCAAGGTCCCCGGCACCGGCGACGAGTTCAACCAGTCGCTGGAGAAGGCCAACCGCATCGTCGACTACCTGGAGCTCGCCGAGCTGATGTGCCTCGACGCCCTGCACCGCGCCGAGTCCTGCGGCGGCCACTTCCGCGAGGAGTCCCAGACCCCGGACGGGGAGGCCGCCCGGCGCGACGAGGAGTTCTCCTACGGCGCCGCCTGGGAGTTCACCGGCACCGGCGAGGCACCCGTCCTGCACAAGGAAGACCTCGTCTTCGAGTACGTCCACCCCACCCAGCGGAGCTACGCATGAAGCTCACCCTGCGCGTCTGGCGCCAGAAGAACGCCGACGCCCCCGGCGCCATGTCCACCTACGAGGTGGACGGCATCTCGCAGGACATGTCGTTCCTGGAGATGCTCGACACCCTCAACGAGGAGCTCATCCTCGCCGGTGACGACCCCGTCGCCTTCGACCACGACTGCCGCGAGGGCATCTGCGGCGCGTGCAGCCTGGTCATCAACGGCGACGCGCACGGTCCCAGTGGGGTCTCCCCTGCTCGAGCGGATTCGAGAGCTTGGGGAAGCACGACCACCTGCCAGCTCCACATGCGGTCCTTCGAGGACGGCGACACGATCGACATCGAGCCCTGGCGCGCCTCGGCCTTCCCGGTCGTCAAGGACCTCGTCGTGGACCGCTCGGCGTTCGACCGGATCATCCAGGCCGGCGGCTACATCTCCGCCCCCACCGGTACGGCCCCCGACGCGCACGCCACGCCGGTGCCCAAGCCGGACGCCGACTTCGCCTTCGAGCACGCCGAGTGCATCGGCTGCGGCGCCTGTGTCGCGGCCTGCCCCAACGGTTCGGCGATGCTCTTCACCTCGGCGAAGGTCAACCACCTGAACGTCCTGCCGCAGGGGACCCCCGAGCGGGAGACCCGGGTGCTCGACATGGTGGAGCAGATGGACAGCGAGGGCTTCGGCGGCTGCACGCTCACCGGGGAGTGCGCCACCGCGTGCCCCAAGGGCATCCCGCTGCCGTCGATCTCGGCCATGAACAAGGAGTGGCTGCGGGCGACCCGCAAGGCCCGCCGCTGAGCCCGCACGCCCCAGGGCCCCGGAGGTCGCCGCCAGCCTCCGGGGCCCTCAGCGGTCAGGACTTGGCGACGGAGAGGTCGTCCCCGTACACCGTGCCCTGGCCGTACCAGCCGTGCAGGTAGACCGTGACCGCACCGCTGGAGCCGGTGGTGAAGGTCACCGACTGCTTGGTGTAGCCGCTCGACAGGCCCCAGGCGCTCGCCGTCGCGCCGCCCCGTACGCTGAGGTAGGCGTAGTTCCCCTGCACGTAGCCCTGGAGCGTGTACGTGGTGTCGGGGGAGAGGGTGAGCGTCTGCGCGCACTCGCCGGTCTGCGAGGAGGTGGCCGCGACGGACAGCGCGTGCGCACCGCCGTGCACCGGTGAGGAGACGACCGCGCCTCCGGACTCGCAGGTCCAGGGGCCCAGCGCGCCGGTCTCGAAGTCGCCGTTGACCAGGGACCCCGTTCCGCCGCCCGCGCCGGCCACCGTCAGGGTGAACGACGCCGAGCGGCTGAGCGTGCCGGAGGTGCCGGTCACGGTGAGGGTGTACCTGCCGGGGGCCGCCGACGCCGAGGCGCTGAGCGTCAGCGTCGAGGAGCCGCCGGCCGTCACCGACTCCGGGCCGATCGTCGCGGTCACCCCGGCCGGGGCGCCGGTGGCGGAGAGCGCGACCGTCCTGGCGGCGCCCGAGGTCACCGCGGTCTTCACGGTGGCGGTCGTCGACCCGCCCGGTTCGACCGTCGCCGACGAGGGAGTGACGGTCACCGAGTAGTCGTCGGTCACCGGGCCGCCGCCACCGCTCGTGAACGGCGCGAAGGTGTGGCTGAAGTACCAGGTGTCCTGCGCGATGCCGGAACAGGTGTCGCTGCCGCCGGTACCGGGGCAGCCGCCGTTGTCGCGCTGGAGCGCCCAGAACGACAGGGTGCCGACGCCCTTGGAGACGGCCCAGTCGTACACCACGGGCGCGTTGGCCGTGGTGAAGGTCTCGGCCGGTCCGTAGTCGTCGATGCCGGGCATCTCGATGATGCCGGTCATGCCCCACAGCTGGGCGTCGGTCTTCGACGGGTAGAGCTTCGCCAGCTGCCCCTTCAGCCCGGTGATCGCGGTCTGGGTGTCCTGGGCCATGTCGTGCGCGGCGCCGTCGTAGTAGTCGAACGTCATGAGGTTGACGACATCGACGCGGGTGCCGTTGGACACCGCGTTCTTGAGGACGGCGAGCCCGCTGCCCGCCAGACCGCTGGTCGTGGTGGGCAGGGTGTACGAGATCTGCAGCGGACGCCCGTTGGCGGCGGCCCAGTCCTGGACCTTCTTGATCGCCTTGTTGCGGCGGTCGATGCCGGCGCTGTTCGTCAGCGAGTTGTCCTCGATGTCCATGTCGAGGCGGGAGACGTCGTAGGTCGTGATGACCTTCTCGTACGCGGCGGCGATCGAGTCGACGTCCGTGCAGCTGTCGGCGATCTCGGTGCCGGTGTTGTCGGCGGTGAAGCCGCCGAACGACGGGATCACGTCGCCGCCGCGCGAGCGGATCGTGGTGAAGTCGGCGCCGAACTCGGACTGGGCGATCGGGGTGCCCGAGTCGCCGTTCCAGTACGGGGTGCAGGAGCCGCGGGACTCCGTCTGGATGAAGGCCATGGTCAGGTACTTGGCACCGGACGCCTGCGAGAGCGCGGCCGGGCTGTCCCCGTTCCACGCCTCGAAGTACGGGGCGAAGACGTGGGCGGGCAGGGGGGTGGCGGCGGCGGTGGTGACGGCCTGCGCACCGGCGCCTGATCCGAGGACCAGACCCGCGGACGCGACCGCGGTGGCCAAGGCGCTCAGGACGGCGCCGACTGTTCTTGGACGTCTCATGGGGCAGCTCCGGCGGGGTGGGACAACGGGCGGATGCACGGCTCGGCCGCGCCCGGTGAGGGGCGCGGCCCGTTCCTGTGATTCCCGGCCGGGGTCACATGCCGCACGGCGACGAACGACCGCATGACATGCCCATGATTGGTATGGACCAGCTGACTGTCAACGTTCTTTACTGTTTCATTCCCCTTCCCCACCCGGTTCGCCAACCGGTCTGCCGCTTCCGTCGGTTGAGGCCGGGTCGGGCACTCAGGCGAGTCCCAGGGCCGCGCGCAGGTACCCCGCGGTACGGCTCTCCGGCGACCGCGCCACCTCCACCGGCGGCCCCTCGGCCACGATCCGGCCACCCCGGTCGCCGCCGCCCGGACCGAGGTCGATCACCCAGTCCGCGCCCGCGACCACCTCCATGTCGTGCTCCACGACCACCACCGTGCCGCCCGCCTCGACCAGCCCGTGCAACTGCCGCATCAGCACCTCGACATCGGCCGGATGCAGCCCTGTCGTCGGCTCGTCCAGCAGATACAGCGTGTGGCCGCGGCGGGCCCGCTGGAGCTCCGCCGCCAGCTTGACCCGCTGAGCCTCACCGCCGGACAGCTCCGTCGCGGGCTGCCCGAGCCGCAGATAGCCGAGCCCCACGTCGAGCAGCGTGCCCAGGCTGCGCGCGGCGGCCGGGGTGTCCGCGAAGAACCCGGCCGCCGACTCCACGGTCAGATCGAGCACCTGCGCGATGTTCAGCCCGCGCAGCGTGACGTCGAGCGTCTCCGGGTTGTACCGCGCACCGTGACAGTCCGGACAGGGCGCGTACGTGCTCGGCAGGAACAACAGCTCCACCGAGACGAAGCCCTCGCCCTGGCACGTCTCGCACCGCCCGCCCGGCACGTTGAACGAGAACCGGCCCGCCCGGTGTCCCCGCTCCCGGGCCGACGGCGTGGCCGCGAACAGCTTGCGCACCACGTCGAAGAGACCGGTGTACGTGGCCAGGTTGGAACGGGGCGTACGCCCGATGGGCCGCTGGTCCACCTGGACCAGCCGGTCCACCGCGTCCAGCCCCTCCGCCCGGGCGCATCCGGTCACCGGCTGCTCCGGACCCTGCTCCCCGGCGGCGGCGCTGCGCCGATCGGCCAGCGCACCTGCCAGCACCTGCCCCACCAGCGTCGACTTGCCGGATCCCGAGACCCCGGTGACCGCCGTGAACACCCCCAGGGGGAACGCCGCGTCCACCCCGCGCACGTTGTGCCGCTCCACCCCGTGCAGCCGCAGCCACCCCGAGGGTGCGCGGACCTCGCGCGGCGGGGGCGGGGCGTCGGCGAACAGGAAGCGCCGGGTGGCCGACTCCGCGACCTCGGCGAGCCCGGCGGGCGGCCCGCTGTGCAGCACCCGGCCGCCGTGCTCACCGGCCAGCGGCCCCACGTCGACGAGCCAGTCCGCCCGCCGCACCACGTCCATCTGGTGCTCCACCACGAAGACCGTGTTGCCGGCCGCCTTCAGCCGCCCCAGCACCGCGAGCAACGCCTCGGTGTCCGCCGGGTGCAGACCGGCGGACGGCTCGTCCAGGACGTACACCACGCCGAAGAGGCCGGCCCGCAGCTGGGTCGCCAGCCGCAGCCGCTGGAGCTCGCCCGAGGAGAGCGTGGGCGCCGTGCGGTCCAGGCTCAGGTAGCCGAGACCGAGTTCGGTGACGGTCCCGATGCGGGCGAGGAGATCCGCCGTCAGCACCCGGGCGGTCCCGTCGCCGCCCGCCGCCGTGAGCACGTCGGCGAGTTCGGTGAGGGCGAGCCCCGCGAGCTGGGCGATCGTACGGCCCGCGAACGTGACCGCCATGGCCTCCGGCCGCAGCCTGCTGCCCTCGCAGACCGGGCAGGGCTCGCTGGTCAGGAAGCGCTCGGCCTTCGCCCGCAGGGTGGCGCTCTTCGAATCGGCGAAGGTGTGCATCACGTAGCGTCGCGCGCTCATGTACGTGCCCTGGTAGGGCCGTTGGATGCGGCCGGCCTCGCGCACCGGATGGACGGTCACCACCGGCTGCTCGTCGGTGAACAGGATCCATTCCCGGTCGGCCGCCTCCAGCTCCCGCCACGGCCGGTCCACGTCGTAGCCGAGCGTGTCCAGTACATCGCGCAGGTTCTTGCCCTGCCAGGCCCCCGGCCAGGCGGCGATCGCGCCCTCCCGGACCGACAGGCCGGGGTCCGGGACCAGCAGTTCCTCGCTCGTGCGGTGCACCTGCCCGAGGCCGTGGCAGCGCGGACAGGCCCCGGCGGCGGTGTTCGGCGAGAAGGCGTCCGAGTCCAGCCGCTCGGCCCCCTCCGGATAGTCCCCGGCCCGGGAGAACAGCAGCCGCAGCGAGTTGGACAGCGTCGTCACCGTACCCACGGAGGACCGGGCGCCGGGCGCCGACCTGCGCTGCTCCAGCGAGACGGCGGGCGGCAGCCCGGTGACCTCGCCGACCGCGGGGGCGCCGACCTGGTGGATCAGCCGCCGGGCATACGGGGCGACGGACTCGAAATAGCGGCGCTGTGCCTCCGCGTAGATCGTGCCGAAAGCCAGCGAGGATTTCCCCGAGCCGGAGACGCCGGTGAAGACGGTGAGGGTGTCGCGGGGGATGTCGACGTCGGCGTTCCGCAGATTGTGCTCGCGGGCGCCTCGGACCCGGACGTACGGATCGTGGGGCGAGGTCATGGGGGCGGGATCTCCGTGCGCTCGGTCCGGAACGGTCGGTGGCGGCCGGTTCGCCGGATGACGCGGCCTCTTGGTTTGCTGGAGGCATGACGAACGACGTCCGGCCACTGGCCGTGTTCGATCTCGACGGTACGCTCGCGGACACCGCCCACCGTCAGCACTTCCTGGAGGGCCGCCGTGACTGGGCCGGCTTCTTCGCCGCCGCGGTCGACGACCCGCCGCTGGACGAGGGCGTACGCCTGGTGCTGAGCAGCGCCGAGGAGTGCGAGATCGTCTACCTCACCGGGCGGCCGGAGCGGTGCCGCAAGGACACCGTGGCCTGGCTGGCCCGGCAGGGGCTGCCCGAGGGGCGGCTGCACATGCGGCGCGACGACGACCGCCGGCCGGCCCGCCGGACCAAGCCGGCCATCCTGGAGCGGCTCGGCCGCGACCGTACGGTACGCATGCTCGTCGACGACGACGAGCTGGTCTGCGACGCCGCCGAACGGGCCGGATTCACCGTGGTGCGCGCCCGCTGGGCGCCGGCCTCGCCCGCGCTGAAGGACGCGCAGGAGCGGGAGGGGCGCACCTGAGCGGGGCACGCCTTTCCGGGGCGGTGGGCCGCCCGTGCCTCCCCGTTCGCGTCACTTCGGGTCGTCGAGCCGGAAGCCCACTTTCAGGCCGACCTGATAGTGCGCGATTCGGCCATCCTCGATCTGTCCGCGCACCTGAGTGATCTCGAACCAGTCGAGATTGTGCAACGTTTCCGAGGCTCTTGCGACGCCGTTGCGGATGGCCTCGTCCACGCCCTCTTGGGAGGTCCCTACGATTTCGGTGACGCGATACGTGTGATTCGGCATGGTTTGTCTCCTCTCGTCCTTACCAAGGTGCCCTAACTCGGCCCGGTTCGCGAGGGGTCGCGGACGTCGTGCCTGCCCGGAACGGCCCTTGACCAAACTATTGGTACATACCAAAATCCAGCCACGCCCGTGCGAGCGCAGCCCGCAGTCCCCCACATCGGGTCCGCATATGTCGTCCTGCCGTTCCGCAGAAGGTGAATCCGTGAAAAACCGCATGCTCGTCGGAGCTGTCGCCCTTGTTTCCACCGTTGCGCTGGGCGGGTGCGGCTTGATCCCCGGCTCGGGCGGCTCCGGTGACGAGAAGGTGACGATCTGGCTGATGAAGAACAGCGTTACCGCCGACTTCCTGGACCGGTTCAAGAAGTCGTACGAGGAGGAGCATCCCTCGATCGAACTCGAGTTCAAGATCCAGGAGTGGAGTGGCATCGGTCCGAAGGTCCTGGAAGCGCTCGGCGGCAAGGACACCCCTGATGTCATCGAGGTCGGAAACACCCAGGTCGCCCAGTACGCCGAGAGCGGCAACCTGCGCGACCTGACCCTGGAATCGATGCGTGACCTGGGCAGCGAGGACTGGCTGCCCGGCCTCGCCGAGCCGGGGAGCATCGGCGGCGTCCAGTACGGCATCCCGTGGTACGCGGCCAACCGCGTGGTGATCTACAACAAGGACCTCTTCGAGGCGGCGGGTATCAAGAACCCGCCGAAGACGCGCGCGCAGTGGATCGCGGACACCGAGGAACTCAACCGCGACGGAATCCAGGGCATGTATCTGCCGGGGCAGAACTGGTACGTACTCGCCGGGTTCATCTGGGACGAGGGCGGGGAACTCGCCAGCGACAAGGAAGGCGACTGGCAGGGCACTCTCGGTACGCCCGCCGCGCTCAAGGGGATGGATTTCTATTCCCGGCTCCAGTCGCTGGGCGAAGGGCCCAAGGACGCCGACGAGGAAAAGCCCCCGCAGGTCGACGTGTTCGCCGAGGGGAATGTCGCACAGATCATCTCCACCCCCAGCAGCGCGCCCCTGATCGAGAAGAAGAACCCCGAACTCAAGGGCAAGCTGGGCTACTTCCCCATCCCCGGAAAGACCGCGAAGGCGCCCGGCTCGGTCTTCACCGGAGGCTCCGACCTGATCGTGCCGCAGAAGGCCGACCAGCGCAGCGCGGGCTACGAGGTGATCAAGGCACTGGCCGGGACCAAATGGCAGGAGGACCTGGCCAGGACCATGAACTACGTGCCCAACAAGCCCGCCCTCGCCCGTGTCATCGAGGGCGAGGAGAGCACCGCCGCGATGGCCGAGGGCGCCACGCGCGGCCACGCCACCCCCAACTCCCCGCAGTGGGCCGCGGTCGAGGCCGACAACCCGATCAAGCCCTACATGACGGCGGTCCTCCAGGGCGGCGACCCGGCGACCGAGGCGAAGACCGCATCCGACAAGATCACCGCACTGCTCGCCGGCAGCTGACCCACCGGCGCGGGGCGGGGCCGGACATCCCCGCCCCGCCCCGCGCCACCCGCTCAGTCGACCGTGGCCAGGGACAGCGCGAACCTGTCCCCGGAGTCCGTCCACCAGTGGGCCAGGCGGAGCCCCGCCCCGGCCAGCTCGCGGCGCACCCCGTCCTCGCGGAACTTCGCGGACACCTCCGTGCGCAGCTCCTCACCCGCTTCGAACGGCACCACCAGATCCAGTTCCGGGATCTTCACCGTCAGGGAGCGGCGGGCCCGCAGCCGCATCTCGATCCACTCCTCCCGCGGATTCCACCGCGCCACGTGCGCGAAGTCCTCCGGTACGAAGTCCGCGCCCAGTTCCCGGTCGACGACCGACAACACGTTCCGGTTGAACGCCGCCGTCACCCCGGCCGCGTCGTCGTACGCCGCGACCAGCACCTCCTCGTCCTTCACGAGATCCGTGCCGAGCAGCAGCGTGTCCCCGGGCGCCAGCAGGTCGCGCACCGACTTCAGGAACACCGCCCGCTCGTTCGGCAGGAGATTGCCGAGGGTGCCGCCCAGGAACGCCACCAGCCTGGGCCCGGGTGTCTCCGGCAGCGAGAGCCCGGCGGTGAAGTCGGCGATCAACGCGTGCACGGACAGCTGCGGCCGCTGTGCCAACAGGGCCTCCGCCGCTCCGCGCAGCGCGCTCTCGCTGACGTCGACCGGTACGTAACTGTGCAGGTCCGTCAGCGCGTCCAGCAGATACCGGGTCTTCTCCGACGAGCCGGAACCCAGCTCGACCAGGGTGCGGGCGCCGGACGCGGCGGCGATCTCCGCGGCCCGGTCGATCAGGATCTCCCGCTCCGCGCGCGTCGGGTAGTACTCCGGGAGACGGGTGATCTCCTCGAACAGCTCGCTGCCCCGGGTGTCGTAGAACCACTTGGGCGGCAGCGTCTTCGGGTGCCTGGTCAGACCGTGCAGCACATCGGCGCGCAGCGCCGCGTCCGTCGCGTCCTCGGGCAGAGTGCGGGTCAGCAGGAAGGGACTCACGCGCAGGGCTCCTTCAGCGGGGTCAGCAGGACGTCGCCGGCGGTCGCGGTCAGCAGGGTGCGGTCGGGCACCTCGTACCAGCGGGGATCGTCGTCGTACGGCTCCGAGGCGACGACCGTGCGCCGGCCGGGCTCGGTCAGATGCCACAGGGTGTCGCCCCAGGCGGTCGCCACGACGGCGCGGCCGTCGGTGAGCAGCAGGTTGAGCCGGGAGCCGGGGGCGGCCTCCGCCACCTCCAGCACGGTGTCCGCCACGGCCTGGGCCGGCCCGTCACCCGCCGAGAGCCGGTGCCGGACCAGGGCCCACACCAGGGCGGAGTCGCTGCGGGCGGCGAGCCGCAGCAACTCCGCCGGGGGCAGGGCGGACACCACGGACGCCATCGAGCCCGGCCAGTCCTTCACCGCGCCGTTGTGGCTGAACAGGACGTGCTCCGCGGCGAACGGCGCCGCGGCCGCCTCGCCGTCCGGGTCCGCCCCGGTCGCGTCCCGGACCGCGGCGAGCAGGGCGTGGCTGCGGACCACCCGGGCCAGGTCGGCGAAGGTCTGGTCGCCCCAGACGGGGCCCTGGCGCCGGTAGCGGCCCGGGACCGGGTCCCCGTCCGCGTACCAGCCGACCCCGAAGCCGTCGGCGTTGACCGTCCCGTACCGCTGGAGGCGGGGTTCCCAGGACTGCCGCACCAGGGAGTGCGCCGGTCGCGACAGCACCTCGCCCAGGGCGACCGGCGGCCCCAGGTAGGCGATGTGGCGGCACATCAGAGGTCCCTCGCGGTACGGAACCCCGAGAAGATCTGCCGCCGGACCGGCAGGTCCCAGTTGCGGAACGTACCCCGGCAGGCCACCGTGTCCACCGCGAACGAACCGCCCCGCAGCACCTTGTGCTCCGGGCCGAAGAACACCTCCGAGTACTCGCGGTAGGGGAACGGCGCGAACCCCGGGTACGGCAGGAAGTCGCTCGCCGTCCACTCCCACACGTCACCGATCAGCTGCCCCGCCCCGCACGGCGCCCGCCCGGCGGGATACGCCCCCGCGGGCGCGGGCCGCAGATGGCGCTGCCCCAGATTGGCGCGTTCCGGCGTCGGGTCCTCGTCGCCCCACGGATAGCGGCGGGAGCGCCCGGACGCGGGATCGTGGCGGGCCGCCTTCTCCCACTCCGCCTCGGTCGGCAGCCTGCGGCCCGCCCAGCGCGCGTACGCGTCGGCCTCGTACCAGCTGACGTGCAGCACCGGCTCGTCGTCCGGGACCGGCTCGGTCACCCCGAAGCGGCGGCGCAGCCACTGCCCCGCGTCCCGGTGCCAGAACAGCGGGGCGTCCAGACCGTGCTCCCGGACCATCGCCCAGCCCCCGGGGGCCCACCAGCGCCGTTCGCGGTAACCGCCGTCCTCGATGAACGCCCGGTAGGCGCCGCACGTCACCGGAGCCGTGTCGATGAAGAACCCGGCGACATCGCGCCGGTGCGCGGGGCGTTCGTTGTCCAGCGCCCACGGCTCGGCCGACGTACCCATGGTGAACGGGCCGCCGGGCACCACGACCTCGGCCGGCGGCGCCGGTCCGTCCGCGGCGCGCGGCGGCTCCGGGGCCGTCAGGGCCGCCGGGCCCGAACGCAGCTGATGGGTGATCAGCATGGTCTCGTCGTGCTGCTGCTCGTGCTGCGCGATCATCCCGAAGGCGAAACCGGACCTGACCAGCGCGGGCCCGTCCCCGAGCGGGGCGGACTCCAGCACGTCCAGCGCCCTGCCGCGCACCTCCGACGCGTACGAGCGGGCCTCGCCGGGCGCCAGCAGCGGCAGCGAGGGCCGGGTGGCGCGCGGATGCTCGAAGGCGTCGTACAGGCCGTCGATCTCCGGGCGAATCGCCTCCCGGCCGGCGACACCGCGCAGCAGCCACAGCTCCTCCTGGTTGCCGATGTGCGCCAGGTCCCAGACCAGCGGCGACATCAGCGGCGAGTGCTGGGCGGTGAGCTCGTGGTCCTCGACGCTGTCGGTGAGGAGCGTGGTGCGTTCACGGGCGGTGAGCAGCGCGGCGAGCGCGCGCTCACGCAGCGCCTCGTCGTCCCCGGCGTGCGGGGGAGCGGGGGATTCGGACATCACAAGGTCCCCTTCGGATGGGCCGGGCGGCGCGCCCCGCCCGGGGTGAGCAGGTCCCGCAGATCGTCGGCGGGGCATCTGCCCCGGGCGACATAGCGGTCGTGGAAGCCGGCCACCGCGTCCCGTACCGCGACGCTCGCGCCCAGTCGGGGCAGCGCCTCCAGGGCGAGCCGGAAGCAGACGTCCGCCACCTGGCGCAGTTCCGGATCGGCCAGGCCGTCGCGGGCCGCCGCGGTCCACAGCGGATTGCGCGGAGCGGCGCCCGCACCGGCCGTCTCGGCGAGCGGCTTGACGGTCCGGTACACCGTTTCGGCGGCCTCCGGGTCGTCGAACAGGGCGGTCGTGACGGCGAGCGGCACGATCCAGCCGTCGTCACCGGGCTGCGCGTCGATCATCCGCAACTCCAGATGCCCGCGCGGGCGCACCGGCGGGAACAGCGTGGTGATGTGGTAGTCGAGGTCGCTCCGGTCCGCCCGTCTGGGCGCCCCGGACCGGATCCACTCGCGGAGGGTGAGCCCCTCCGGCACGGCCCACGGCCCCTCTCCCCGTACGCACAGCACGGGCGTGTCCAGGACGTGCGCGGCCCAGGCGTCCCGGGGCGCCGGCAGCCCGTCCGGGGCCAGCGTCCGCTTCGGGTCGAGGTCGGCCCACAGGGCCTGGCGGGTGGACTGCCACGGGGTCGGCCGGCCCTCCCGGAACGGCGAGTTGGCGAAGGCCGCCACCAGCACCGCGCCCAGCAGATGGGCCAGCCGCCAGCGCCGCGCGTACCCGAGCGGGCCCGGTTCCGCCTCCCCGGCGTCCAGGCAGACCTGGACGGAGGCGGTGGTGCACATCATGGCGCGCCCCGCCGGCCCCCACCGGTCGAGGGCCTGCTCCATGGCCTCGTACCGGGGCTCCCGCAGGAGCCGGCGCGGCGACTGCCAGGGATCGACGCCGAGACCGGCCGGAGCCAGGCCCAGCCCGTCCAGGGCGGCCCGTACGGCGGCGAGATCGGCGGCGGTGTCGTCGACACACGCCATCAGGGAAGGGGCGGGGCGCGAGCTGAGTTCCAGCTGGCCGCCGGGTTCGAAGGTGAGCGCCGCCCTCAGGGGCAGCGCCCGGACGGCCGTCGCGGCCGCCTCCAGACGGTGGGACGGGACGGGGCGGTGCGGGTGGTCGCGATCGTGCAGGAGCCATTCGAGTTCGACCCCCACCATGCGCGGCGGGCCCGTCTTGAAGCAGATGCCGCGCAGTAAATCCTCCGCCTCGCCCTCCCCGAGGGGCGGTGCGAGATCGGGCGGACCGTGGCCGCCGGGTGTGTCGGTCGACATGCCGGGCCTCCTTGTTCCGGTGCGTCCGTCCTACCCAAACCGCTGCAAAGGGATCGCACAAGAGTGCCTTGTGCGCCGGATGTTCGATTGCGTACTTCGTGAGGGGACGTCGATCATGCCCCGTATGCACCATAAGGGGGAGGCGTCATGAGCGCCCGGCTGCGCGGAATCGCGCGCGATACGGAACCCATCGTCCGGGCGGGTTCCCACCGCACCGGAAACGGCCGGGAAATCAGCATCGACAAGGAGTTGGCCGCCGCACTCGCGGGCACACGGCTGTACGGCCCCGAGTAGGTGCCGGCCACCCCGGACCGGGACCGGACCCCGGTCATCGAGGTCACCGGTGGGAGCAGCCTGGAGGCGGCCGCCCGGATGACCCGCGAGCGTCCCGGCGGGATCGCCGTCCTGAACCACGCGTCCGCCCGCAACCCCGGCGGCGGCTACCTCAACGGCACCCCGTACACCGTCGGCTTCCTCACCTCGCCCGCCCCCGACGCCGGGGTGATCCGCGCCCGTACCCCGCAGGAGGCGCGCCGCATCCCCGGCGTGCCCGCCGCCCGGGCCGAAGGGGTGCCGGAGGTCGCGGCGGTCTGCGGCTACCGCAGGCTGGTGCTGGGGGCCCGGGGATGCGGCGTGTTCCAGAACGACCCGGCGGTGGTGGCCGGGGCGTTCCACGCGCTGCTCACCGGCGGGGCAGGTTCGCGGGCCACTTCGAGCAGGTCGTCTTCGGCATCATCGGCCGCGACGACGATTCGCCCACCGGAGTGGCGTTCGACCGGGTGTTCGCCGAGCGAGGGTGACCTTCACCCTGGAGCCGAGGGTGAGGGCCGCCTCCCGCAGCGCCCTCACGTCCAGCCGTAGCGCTCCCTCAGCCGCCCGACGACCAGATCGAACCTGCCGTGGTCCAGGGCGCACGCCTCGCGCCGCATCCCGTCCTCGTGCACCCGCAGCACCCGGTCCAGATCCACCCAGGACGGGCGCCCCGAGCTGTCCCAGGGACCGGCGCCCAGGGACACCCACTCCCGGTCCATGTCGTGCTGCTTGCTGGACAGCTGCACGGCCAGCAGCGTGCCCGCCGCCTCACGCGCCACGACGAGGACCGGACGGTCCTTGCCGCGCCCGTCGTTCTCCTCGAACGGCACCCACGTCCAGACGATCTCCCCGGGGTCGGGGGCGCCGTCCCGGTCGGGGGCGTACGAGGTGCGGACCGGGCCCACATCGAGCGGGTCGGCCTGGGAGGTGGCTGCGGAACCGGAGCGGCCGGGGAAGCCGGCCTCATTGCTGTCGCTACGGTGCTGGATCGTCATCACAACACCCTAGGGGTCGCGCCCGCACAACCTGCGCGCCGGGCCGCCGCACAGGTCTGGAAGACTGCCCGGAGCCATGAGCCAGTTACCCGAGCAGCCCGCCGAAGGCCCCGTGCCGACCAGTGCCGATGTGGCGCGGCTCGCCGGCGTCTCCCGGGCCACCGTGTCCTACGTCCTCAACAACAACGCGCAGGTGCGGATCAGCGATCAGACCCGCCGCAGGGTACGGGAGGCCGCCGACGAACTCGGGTACGTGCCCCACGCGGCGGCCCGCACCCTGCGCGCCGGCCACTCCCGCATGGTGCTGCTGCCCACCGGCCACCTGCCGGCCGGGCCCCTGCACCTGCGGTTCCTGCGTGAACTGGAGGCGGGACTGCGCCGCCTGGACTACACGGTCGTCCAGTACGGTTCGCTCGGCCTCGGCGCCGACGACGCCGCCCGCGCCTGGGCGGAACTGCGCCCGGCCGCCGTCATCGTGCCGGGTTCCGTCCCGCTCTCCCCGCGCGGCATAGCCGTGCTCCGGCGCTCCGGAGCCAAGGCGGTCATCACACTGGGGCCCCAGCCGGTGGAAGGGGCCCACGCCCTGATCATGGATCAGCGGGAGGTCGGCGGCTGCGCGGTGCGCCATCTCCTGGAACGCGGCAGACGCCGCATCGGGGTGGTGATGCCCGAGGAGCCCGGCACCGCCCTCTTCGCCGCCCCGCGACTCGCCGGAGCCAGGGAAGCCGCACTGACCGGTGGCGTCCACGTCGAGGCGCTGCCGCTGCGCTACGACGAGGAGTCGGCCGCGTCACTGGCCGCCCGCTGGCCGGTACTCGGCCTCGACGCGGTCTTCGCGTACGACGACACCTACGCGATGCTTCTGATGCGGGCGCTGCAGGACGCCGGGACCGAGGTGCCGGCCGAGGCGGCCGTGGTGGGCGCGGACGACTCGATGCTCGGCCGGCTGCTGCGGCCGCGGCTCAGCAGCGTACGCATGGAACTGGCGACCACGCAGCCCCTCGCGGACCTGGTGGACCGCCTCGTCCGGCACCCGAGGACCCCGCCCGAACGGCACGACCTGCTGCGCGCCCGCACCGTACGACGAGAGTCCAGCTGAGCGCACGGGCCGCCCCGACGACATGCGCCGCGCACACCCCGTGCCCAAGGGCCGTCCCGCAATTCCTGGCGGGTGCACGACGACGGCCACGGCACCTCGCCGCCTTGTCGGAACGCCCGAATACCTCCGGTATGCGGACGCCCTTCCGCCTTGCGACGCACCGCATCCGACGCCGCGCGCTGATCCACCAGGAATTGCGGGACAGCCCTTAGCGTCATGACCATGAGCCATCCGCAGAGTTACGAAATCCTCATCGTCCCCGAGTTCACCGACGACAAGGCCCCCGGGGCCGGAAAAGGCGCCACGGGGGCCAGTGTCAGGGGCGCGGCGGCCAAGGGCTCCGACGGACGGGGCCCCGGCACCGCCATCCGGTCGGCCGTCGTCACCGCCACGGGCGAGACGGGCGAGACCGGCTACCCCCGGTACGCCGGCGAGGGCATGGTGGCCGACATCGACCCCAGGACCCGGGCCGTCGAGGGCCTGCTCGTCGACGGCGCGGAACTCGCCTACGGGCTCTCGGCCCGCGTCGCCGAGCGGGACACGGACGCCTGAACACCGCGCGCCCCCGCCCGGATCACCCGGTGCCGGAGGGACGGCCCCTACTGCTGCCCCTCCGGACGGCCCTTCTGCTCGGCCTCGATGGACTTGCGGACCTCGTCCATGTCCAGCTTCCTCGCCTGGCCGATGACGTCCTCCAGGGCCGCCTCCGGCAGCGCGCCGGGCTGCGCGAAGACCGCCACGTTGTCCCGGACGATCATCAGCGTGGGGATCGAACGGATCTCGAAGGCCGCCGCGAGTTCCTGCTGCGCCTCCGTGTCCACCTTGGCGAAGACCAGGTCCGTGTGACGCTCGGACGCCGCGTCGTAGACCGGGGCGAACTGCCGGCACGGGCCGCACCAGGAAGCCCAGAAGTCGATCAGGACGAACTCGTTGTCGCTGACGACCTGGTCGAAGTTTTCCTTGGTGAGCTCTACGGTGCTCATGCGTTGCTACCTCTTCCTGTGCCCGTGTGGGACGTGTCCGGGACAACGGTGCCCGTACGTGTGCTATTCCGCCCCTGCCCATGTGGCCACCGCCCACACCCATGGCCAGAATGGGCGCATGACACATACTGCGGAGCATGCCGCGTACGACGTCGTGGTCATCGGAGCCGGCCCGGTGGGTGAGAACGTGGCGGACCGGGCCCGGGCCGCCGGGCTGACCACCGCCGTCGTCGAGTCCGAACTGATAGGCGGCGAATGCTCCTACTGGGCCTGCATGCCCAGCAAGGCCCTGTTGCGCCCCGTCGTCGCCCGCGCCGACGCCCGCCGCGTCCCCGGCCTGAGCGGCGCCGTCCAGGGGCCGCTGGACGCCGCGGCCGTCCTCGCCCACCGCGACGAGTACGCCTCGCACTGGAAGGACGACGGCCAGGTCGCCTGGCTCGACGGGATCGGCGCCGACATCTTCCGTGGCCACGGCCGGCTGACCGGGATCCAGGAGGTCACCGTCACCGCGTTTGACGGCACGGAACACCGGCTCACCGCCCGGCACGCCGTCGCCGTCTGCACGGGCAGCCGGGCCGTGGTCCCCGCCCTGCCCGGGATCGAGGGCGCCCGCCCCTGGACCAGCCGGGAGGCGACGAGCGCCAAGGAGGTGCCCCGCCGGCTCGTCGTCGTCGGCGGGGGAGTCGTCGGCGTGGAGATGGCCACCGTGTGGAACGCGCTCGGCTCGGAAGTCACCATGCTCGTACGCGGCAAGGGGCTGCTGCCCCGCATGGAGCCCTTCGCCGGTGAGCTGGTCGCCGAGGCGCTCACCGAGGCCGGAGCGGACATCCGTACGGGCGTCTCGGCCACCGCCGTACACCGCGCGGCCCCCGACGGCCCGGTCACCGTGGAACTCGACAGCGGCGAGAGCGTCGAGGCCGACGAGATCCTCTTCGCCACCGGCCGCGCCCCGCGCACCGACGACCTCGGCCTGGAGACGGTGGGCCTCGAACCCGGTTCCTGGCTGACCGTCGACGACACCTGCCGGGTCGAGGGCACCGACTGGCTCTACGCGGCCGGCGACGTGAACCACCGCGCCCTCCTGACCCACCAGGGCAAGTACCAGGCACGCATCACGGGCGACGCGATCGCCGCCCGCGCGAAGGGCGAACCGCTGGACACCGCCCGGTGGGGCGCCCACGCGGCGACCGCCGACCACGCCGCCGTCCCGCAGGTCGTCTTCACCGACCCCGAGGCCGCGTCGGTGGGCCTCTCCCTGGCCGAGGCGGAGCGGGCCGGGTACCGGGTCCGCGCCGTCGACCACGACCTCGCGGCCGTGGCCGGCGCGGGACTGTACGCGGACGGGTACCGGGGCCGCGCCCGCATGGTCGTGGACCTCGACCGCGAAGTCCTGCTGGGCGTCACCTTCGTCGGACCCGGTATCGGCGAGCTGCTCCATTCGGCGACGATGGCGGTCGCGGGCGAGATCCCCGTCGACCGGCTGTGGCACGCGGTCCCGTCGTACCCGACGATCAGCGAGATCTGGCTCAGGCTGCTGGAGACGTACCGGGGGTAGAGGGCCCCGGGTCCCCGTCCGGCGGCCGGATGCGCCGTTTCCGGCCGCCGGCTCTCCCGTGCGCACCTCCCACCCGGCCGGTTCCGTTGCGAGCGGCCGGGGACGAACCGGGCGGCCATCCCGGATACGGCCGCCTCCGCCCCGGGGCTACACCCCGCTGTCCGGTCCCGACTCCCCGGAGAGCGCGGCGGCCAGTCGCAGCTGCGTGTCCGCCTCGGCCTGCCGCCCCTGCCGCTCCAGCGTGCGGCCGAGCATCAGCCGTGCGTAGTGCTCCACGGGATCGCGCTCCAGGACCGCCCGCAGTTCCGTCTCGGCCCGCCCGAGGCTCGCCGAGTGGTAGTAGGCGCGCGCAAGGAGCAGTCGGGGCGCGACCTGCTCCGGGACCTCCTCGACGAGTCCGCCCAGAATGCGGGCCGCGGTCCCGTACTCCTTCGCGTCGAAGAAGAATCCCGCGCGCTCCCAGCGCTCGGCGGCGGTGCCGAACTCGTAGTAGCTGTCGCTCATGTCGTCTCCTCGGTCGTACGGTCGCCGGGGCGGTCCCACGGGCGTCCGATCCGCACAACACCCCCAGATGGTTTAACATTCCACCAATTGCCCGGCGGGGGCCTGGCGTGGGCATCACCCGCCCCCACTCGCAGCGGAATAGGTTGAACGCCATGAGCAATCTCGATCGCCAGGCCGTCCCCACCGTCTGCGGGGGCCGGGGCTTCGTCGTCGCCGAACCCGTACGTGAACTGCTCGCCCCGCGGACGGTGCGGCTCGGCGAGTCCACCGAGGTCCGCAGGCTGCTGCCCAACCTCGGACGCCGGATGGTCGGTGCATGGGCCTTCGTCGACCATTACGGCCCCGACGACATCGCCGACGAGCCCGGCATGCAGGTGCCGCCCCACCCCCACATGGGCCTGCAGACCGTCAGTTGGCTGCACGAGGGCGAGGTCCTGCACCGCGACAGTCTCGGCAGCCTCCGGACGGTCCGCCCGCGCGAACTGGGCCTGATGACCTCGGGCCGCGCGATCAGCCACTCCGAGGAGAGCCCCAAGCAGCACGCCGCCCTGCTCCACGGCGCCCAGCTCTGGGTGGCGCTGCCCGAGGCGCACCGGTTCGTCGAGCCGCACTTCCAGCACCACAGCGACCTGCCCACGGTCACCGCCCCCGGCCTCACGGCCACCGTGATCCTCGGCGAACTCGACGGTGCCACCTCGCCCGGCACCGCGTACACCCCGATCGTCGGCGCCGACCTCGCCCTGGCCCGGGGCGCCGAGACGCGGCTGCCGCTGGACCCCGACTTCGAGTACGCCGTGCTGTCGATGTCCGGCGAGGCCGAGGTCGACGGAGTGCCGGTACTGCCCGGCTCCATGCTCTACCTCGGCTGCGGCCGCACGGAACTGCCGCTGCGCGCGGAGTCCGACGCGGGACTGATGCTCCTGGGCGGCGAGCCGTTCGAGGAGGAGCTGGTGATGTGGTGGAACTTCGTGGGGAGGACCCAGGAGGAGATCGCCCGGGCCCGTGAGGACTGGATGAACGGTGACCGCTTCGGCACCGTCCACGGCTACGACGGTCCGCCGATCCCCGCGCCCGCGCTGCCCGGTGTGCCGCTGAAGCCGCGGGGGCGGGTGCGTTGAGCTGCGGCTCTTCGCTTGCGCGGGGTGCGGCTTCCTTCTCGGAGGTGAGGTCTCTGGGGGCAGGCGTGCAAGCAGGTCGAAACCGCCCCGGAGGGCGCTTGCTGCTGGGCGGGGCAATCTCATCTGTGCCAGGGTGTCTCCGGGTGTGCCAGGGCGGATGCTGACTCAATGCCGATTTTCCTGATGAGGTGCCAGGAAAGTTCGTTCGCCGATCGGGGTGCTGGCGCCGGGTGCTCCCCGGAGAGCACGGGTGCGGCCGGAGCCGGTGCCGCCCCTGAGGGTGACGTGGGCGCCGACTCCGCACCCGGCGACGTTGCCGGATGACGCGATGGGCAGGGCCCGATTTCCGCTTCTTGAGCTGCCCGGCGGGCCATGCCGTGCTCTGCCGCAGGCCAGGTCAATACCTTGGACGCGACCCGGCGCGCCAACCGTCAAACTCCTGAAGTCCAGCGCGAATTCGCGCCGGAGATCGGCTTTTCCCGCGCCGTGGTCCGCTGAGCGGAACCCAGGCGTGGCATACCTGTCGAGCGAGCCATAGGATGACTTCCTCGTCGCTCCCGCCTCTCAGGAAGCTCAGCGCCATCCGCTGTCCGGCAGCGCATTTCCTGCCTGACGCACCGCCTTGTTCCAGCGCCGCTGTGTCAGCTGCAGCCGCGTCAGCTGCTCCAGCTCCAGCTGTTCTCGCTTCAGCTCCGGGCGGATGAGATCGGCCCTTCCGCAACCCAACGGCGGCTGTGCCCGGTTCGGCGCGCGGGCCGCGACAAAGCCTTCGCACCCTTGAGGAGTTCGCATGGCAACACCTATCAGCCGTCGCGCCATCCTGGCCGCCGGCGCCGGTGCCGGCGCCCTGTCCCTGCCCGGTGTCGCCGCGTACGCCGTCGACCGTGCGCCCACCAGCGTGAGATTCACCCTGAACGCACAGGTGCTGGACGGTGGCGAACAAGTCACCTCCATCACCCTCGAGACCGCCCGGCTCGGCTCGATCGACCCGGCCGGCCTGACCACCGGCACCTTCAGCGTGCACGCCAAGGCCACCCGCCCGTTTCCCCTCACCCCCGACGACACCATGCTCGCGTACGACCTCGACCGCACGGTGAGCGCTGTTCGGCTGGACCGCCGCGGCGACATCGTGCTCGAACTGAGCCATGGCGAGGGCCAGGCCGGGGGGAGCACGCTCGGCTACCTCGCGAGCGAGGGCCGCAACGTGATGCTCGACCTCGCCTACACCCTGACTCAGCGCGCCCCGATCGCCCTGCGCGATCACCGGTCGATCGTCATCGACGCCTTCGTGCAGAACCCTCGACTCTCCGACCCCGAGGTGGACGCGTTCAGCTCCCACACCTCCGGCTCGGGAATGAAGTACCGGCTGTACTCACCCCTCGGTGCCCGCTCCCCCCGACGAGGCAAGCGCCCTCTGGTCGTCTGGCTGCACGGCGGAGGTGAGGGCGCCTCACTGCCCAACAACTACTACGACAACGAAGTCACGCTACGAGCCAACCGCGGCGCACTGGGCTTCGCCACCCCCGAGGCGCAGCGCATCTTCGACGGCGCCTATGTCGTCGCCCCGCAAAGCACCTCCTATTGGATGGAGGACGGCCCAGGCTTCGCCCCTCTCATTCACGAGATCATCAGCGACGTCACGCGCGGGAACCACATCGACCGCGACCGGATCTACGTTGCCGGCTGCAGCAACGGTGGCTACATGAGCATGAAGATGACCACCGTCTATCCCCATCTGTTCGCCGCCTCCGTGCCGATCTGCGGCATCGTCACGGCCTTCCCGCCCGGGGGCGCACCGCTGCTCCCCGACAGCGAGCTGGCGCAGATCACCACGCCCAGCTGGCTTGTCGCCTCCGACGACGACCCCACCGTGGACCCGCAGGCCAACACCGCCCACGCGCACGATGTGATCCCCGGCTCGCTGATGACGCTCTACGACCACGTCGACTGGAACGGCTACCGGTTCCCCGGCCACTGGTCGTGGATCTACGTCGCCCGCAATGACCCCAGCACCCAGGGAACTCACATCTGGCAGTGGATGGCCGCCCAGCGTCGGCACTGAGAGTGCGGTATGCGGGTCGTCGGTGGCCGGCACTGCCGACGGCCCGCGCGACGAAGCGCGTCAGCGTGTCACACCGTCTGCGGCTGGGGCAGGCGTGACGCCTCCGTCACGCCGCTCGGGCCCGGGGCGGGCATCGGCCTCACGTAGCGCAACGCGCCCGGGTCCGGCTCCCTGCGGGACCCGGACCCGGGCCACGCAGTCTCGTCCTGCCGGGTCAGCCGCGGCCGGCCCACTCCAGGACGGTGTCGGCGAACTCCTGCGGCACCTGCTCCGGCGCCGCCGCGTGTCCGGCGGACAGCACCCGGGTCGGACAGCCGATCGCGGCGGCGAACTTCGCCAGGGACGGCATGGAGAACCTGTCGTCGGGGGCGCAGACCGCGAGCGTGCGCGCGGTGATCCTCGGCAGGCGGGGTTCCATGGCGTAGCGGCGTACCGCCTGGTGGCCCTCCTCGACACGGTCGAGGACGGTCAGCGCGTCGATGACGTAGCGGCCCAGGGCCGCCTCCTCGCCCGGCTGGTAGAAGCCGCGCCGGTTGTCCCACAGCTGCCGTAGGTGCGCGCCGTCCGGCGTGGGGTCGACATGGTCGACGCGCCCGTGGGAGCCCCGCTTCTCGTCGTCGACGAACGATGTCGCAGAGAGGAGCAGGCTTGTCACGCGGTCCTGGAATCGGGCCGCCACCTCGACGGCGACCACCCCGCCGGTGTGGTGCCCGACCAGGTGGAAGTGGTGCAGGCCGAGCGCCTCGATCAGGTCGCCGACGCCGTCCGCGAAGCGTTCGATGGTGTGCGGCCCCTCGGGTTTCGCGGACGCTCCGTAGCCCAGGGTGTCCATTGCGATCGCCCGGTACCGGGCACCGACCAGGGGGAGCACGTCGAGGTACTCCGTCCAGGAGCGGGGCGTCTGGTGGAGCAGCAGTACGGGCTCGCCGTCGCCGGTTTCCACGTAGTGCAACTGGCCGAAGCGGCTGGGCACATAGCCCTTTTGCAGCGTGTTCGTGTCCGTCATGCGGGAGTCGCTTTCGTCACAGGGCCGGCAGCACCGAGGCGCCGACGGATTCGATGAGGCCGGTGGGTGGGGCGTACGAGCCGACGTGCTGGAGGAACAACGCCCCCTGCACGCCGGCGAGCAGGGCGCACAGCCGCCGGGCGATCTCGTCGGCGAAGGGGCAGCGCCACCGCTCGCCGGCGAGCCGGAGGTTGCGTCCCGCTCGCCGCCACGTTCAGCGGCACCGCGGGCTGGGGGCCGCGCAGCCGGAGCGGACCATCCCCCGGGACCAGCGAACGCGCACTCGTCACCGTTCAGGAGCGCACGCAGCATCGTGAGGCCCTCGCGCAGCTCGGCGACGCTGCGCGAGGCCGAAGCGACGACGGTCGGATGGCGGGATACGGATGCCGACCTTCAACCGGTCCGCCCAGTAGCTCACTCGGCGCCTCGGGCCGTCAGGTCGAGCGCGATGTCCGTGATCATGTCCTCCTGGCCGCCCACCATGCCGCGGCGGCCGACCTCGACGAGGATGGTGCGGGTGTCCAGGCCGTAGCGGGCGGCTGCCGCCTCCGCGTGGCGCAGGAAGCTGGAGTAGACCCCCGCGTAGCCGAGGCTCAACGTCTCCCGGTCCACGCGCACGTCGCGGTCCTGGAGGGGGCGTACGAGGTCGTCGGCGGCGTCCATCAACGGGAACAGGTCGCAGTGGTGCTTCCAGCCCAGCAGATCGGCGACCGCGACGAACGCTTCGAGGGGACAGTTGCCGGCGCCCGCGCCCTGACCGGCGAGGGAGGCGTCGACGCGGGTGACACCCTCCTCCACGGCGACGACCGTGTTGGCGACACCGAGCGCGAGGTTGTGGTGGGCGTGGATGCCCAGCTCGGTGGCCGGGTCGAGGACGTCGCGGTAGGCGCGGAGCCGGTCGCGTACGCCATCCATGGTGAGACGGCCGCCCGAGTCTGTCACATACACGCAGTGCGCGCCGTAGGACTCCATCAGCTTGGCCTGGCGGGCGAGTTCGGCCGGCCCGGCCATGTGGGACATCATCAGGAACCCGGCGACGTCCATGCCCAGCTCCCGCGCCGCGGCGATGTGCTGTGCGGCGATGTCGGCCTCGGTGCAGTGCGTGGCGACGCGCACCGAGCGGATGCCGAGCGCGTGGGCCTGCTTGAGGTCGTGGATGGTGCCGATGCCGGGCAGGAGGAGCGTGGTGGGGATCGCGGTCTTCGCGGCGTCGACGACGGCCTCGATCCACTCCCAGTCGGTGTGCGCGCCGACCCCGTAGTTGACGCTGGATCCCGCGAGGCCGTCGCCGTGCGCGATCTCGATCGCGGCGACCCCGGCGGCGTCGAGGGCGGTGGCGATGGCCCGGGCCTGATCGATGGTGTAGCGGTGCCGGACGGCGTGCATTCCGTCCCGTAGGGTCACGTCCTGGACGTAGAGACTGGTCACTTGGCGGCCTCCGTCGCGTGGTGCGCGGCCATGCGCTCCGCGGTGCGCAGCGCGGCCGACGTCATGATGTCGAGGTTCCCGGCGTAGGCGGGCAGGTAGTGGGCGGCACCCTCGACTTCGAGGAAGACCGACACCTTCAGCGCCTCGCCGGTTCCGGCGGGGGCGAGGGCGTGCAGGGGATCGCCGGGGTGGACCGTCTCGTACTGCACCTTCTGCTTGAGGCGGTAGCCGGGCACGTAGGCCTGGACGCGGCCGACCATCTCCTCGACGGACGCCGTGACGGCCTCCTCGGCGCAGGCGGAGACGACGCAGTGCACGGTGTCCCGCATGATCAGCGGGGGCTCGGCCGGGTTGAGGACGATGATCGCCTTGCCCCGGGCCGCGCCGCCGACCTGCTCGATCGCGGAGGAGGTCGTCTCCGTGAACTCGTCGATGTTGGCGCGGGTGCCGGGGCCCGCCGAGCGCGAGGAGATCGAGGCGACGATCTCGCCGTAGTGGACCGGGGTGACCGCGTCGACCGCGGCGACGATCGGGATGGTGGCCTGGCCGCCGCAGGTGACCATGTTGACGTTCGGGGCGGCGAGATGGGCGTCGCCGTTCACTGGTGGGACGACGTAGGGGCCGACGGCCGCCGGGGTCAGGTCGATGAGGGTGCGGCCGAGGGGGCGCAGGACGTCCTCGTGGTGGCGGTGGGCCCCGGCGGAGGTCGCGTCGAAGACGTACTCCACGTCCGCGAACTCCGCCATCCTCACCAGACCCTCGACGCCCTCGTGGGTGGTCGCGACCTTCAGACGGCGGGCGCGGGCCAGACCGTCGGAGTCCGGGTCGATGCCGGCCATCGCGGCGATCTCCAGCGTCTCGGACAGCCGAAGAATCTTGATCATCAGGTCGGTACCGATGTTGCCGGAGCCGATGACGGCGACCTTGGTGCGGACACTCACGCGATGCCCTCCTTCTGTGCGAACCGCACGCTGATACGGCCCAGTTGACTGATGCGGGCCTCGAAACGGTCGCCGGGCGCGGCGACGGCCATCGGGCCGAGCGCCCCGGTGAGCACGACGTCACCGGCCCGCAGCGGGTCGCCCGCGGCGGCGAGTGTCGAGGCGAGCCAGGCGGCGGCGTTGAGCGGGGAGCCGAGGCAGTCGGCGCCCCTGCCCGTGGACACCGGTTCGGCGGTGCCCTCGCGCGTCATCGTCATCCGTACGGCGCGCAGGTCCAGGCCCGACAGGGGCACGGGCGTGCCGCCGAGTACGTACAGGCCGCTGGAGGCGTTGTCGGCGACGGTGTCGACGATGGTGATGTCCCAGTCCGCGTTGCGGCTGTCCACGATCTCCAGGGCTGCGAGCGCGAAGTCGGTCGCCCGGATCACGTCCGCCACCGTGCACTCCCGGTGCGGCAGGTCTGCTTTGAGTACGAGCGCGACCTCCGCCTCGACCTTCGGCTGGATGAGCCGGCCCGCCGCGACGGTGCCACCGTCGGGGACGGCCATGTCGGCGAAGAGGGTGCCGAAGTCCGGTTGGCCGACGCCGAGCTGGGCTTGCACGGCGGGGGAGGTCAGCCCGATCTTGCGTCCGGCGATGCGGCGTCCTGCGGCCAGGCCGCGCTCGACGATGACGCGTTGCACCGCGTACGCGGCATCGACGTCGCCCTCGGTGAGCAGGGACCGTACGGGCGGACAGGGCTCGCCCGTACGCTCGGCCGCCAGCAGCGCGTCGGCCGCCTTCGTCACCTCGGCGGCGCTCATCGGGCGCTCACCAGCGCCGTGTCGACGCCCACCGGGCCGAGCGGGGTCGCCCCGCCGGGGGAGCCGAGTGCGCTGTCGCGGCCGGGCAGGACCTCCACGAAGAAGTTCCGGTTGTCCTCACGGAAGGCGGGGTCCGCCTTGCGGTCCACCGTGATCGCCTGCTCGGGGCAGGCGACTTCGCAGGCCCCGCAGTCGATGCACTCCATGGGGTTGATGTAGAGCTTGCGCTCGCCCTCGTAGATGCAGTCGACCGGGCACTCCTCCATGCAGGACCGGTCCATGATGTCGACGCAGGACGCGCCGATGACGTATGCCATGGTGTGTTCAGTGCTCCTTCTCGGTGGAGTGCCCGGGGAACAGCGCGGCCTCCGGGTCGATGACGGTGGCCGCGTTGTTGACGGCGGTGGCGGCCTCGCCGAAGCCGACCGAGATGAGGCGGACCTTGCCGGGGTAGTCGGTGATGTCGCCGGCGGCGAACACCCGGGGCAGGTTGGTCGCCATGTGGGTGTCGACGGTGATCTTCCGGGCGTTGAGGTCCAGGCCCCAGTGCTGCAACGGGCCGAGATCGGCGAGGAAGCCGAGCGCGGCGACCACGGTGCCGGCCGGGACGAGACGGGTCTCCTTGGTGACGCGGTGCCGGATCTCCGCCCGCTCCACCCGGTCGGTGCCGATGAGCCGGCTCACCTCGCAGTCGGTGACGATCTCCACACCGAGGGCGCGGACCTTCTCGACGGACGCCGCGTGGGCGCGGAAGCGGGCGGTGCGGTGCACGAGGGTGACCGAGCGGGCGATCGGCGCGAGGAGGGCCGCCCAGTCGAAGGCGCTGTCGCCGCCACCGACGATCACCACGTCACGGTCCGCGTGCACGGACGGGTCCGGCACGAAGTACTCCAGGCCGCGCCCGAGGAACTCCTCCCCGGCGGGCAGCGGGCGCGGGGTGAACGTGCCGACGCCGCCCGTGATGACGACGGCCCTGGCCCGCACTGCCGCGCCTCGGTCGCTGCGGACCACCGGCAGGCCGTCCGCGTCGTGTGTCAGTTCGGCGGCCCGGTGGCCCAGGAGGTAGCGCGGGGAGTACGGCTCGGCCTGGGCGACGAGACCGTCCACCAGATCGCGGCCGCGCACGGACAGGAACCCGGCGATGTCGAAGATCGGCTTCTCGGGGTACATCGCGCTGATCTGCCCGCCGAGCTGCGGCAGGACGTCCATCACGGTCACGGTCAGGCCGCGGAACCCGGCGTAGTACGCGCCGTACAGGCCCGCCGGGCCGGCGCCGATGATCAGGACGTCGGTGGTCAGGACGTCGGGGTCGTCGGTGAGTTGGCTCATGTCGGTGAGCGTAGGAACGAGGGGCGGTTCTCCCTACGGAGTCGTTCCGGTGAGCAGGACGCGGCTGGTCAGGGGCGTGCGGCGAAGACGTCGCGGCACCGGAACACGGCGAGGGGCCCGCCGTCCGGCGGGCCCCTTCGTGCTCGTGCGAGTGGCGCGGCTAGGCGAGCGATCTGCCGATGCCCAGTGCGGCGGTCCGTAGCGCCGTCGCGTACCCCGTCGCGTCCATCCGGTAGGTGGGCGCGGTGATGGACAGCGCGCCCACCAGCGTGGTGCCCCCGGCGAACACCGGAACGGCCAGGCTCGCGTAACCGAGCCGGATCTCCTCGGACTCCAGGACGATGCCCTCCTCCCGGATCCGGTCGAGCTGGGCGCGCAGGCGGCCCGGCGAGATTACCGTGTGCCGGGTGATCGGCTTGAGACCGCCCCGGACCACGTCGACGAAGAGCGACGGCGGCGAGTACGCGAGGATCGCCTTGCCGGTGCCCGTGCAGTACAGCGGGAGCCGGCCCGCCACCCGGGACTCGGCGTTCAGCCCGCGGTGCGGGAAGATCTTGTCCAGGTAGACGACGTCCAGGCTGTCGTGGATGGCGAAGTGGATGGTCTCCCGGGTGATCAGGAGAAGGTCCTCCATGTACGGCTGCACGGCCTCGCGCAGGATGCGCTGGCGATGCACCCGCTGACCCAGCTCGAAAAGGCGCAGACCGAGCCGGTAGTCGCACCCTTCGCGCTCCAACAGCCCCCAGCTGACCAGCTCTTGGGCCAGCCTGTGCACGGTGGCCTTGGCCGCCCCCGACCGGCGCACCAGCTCGGCGAGCGAGAGGGCGGCGTCGTCGGAGGTGAAGGCCTCCAGGATCGGGCGCACCTTCCCCAGAACGGAGTTCATGGAGTCGGCCCCGCCCACCTCGCCCCCGCCCACCTCGCCCCCGCCCACCTCGGCCCCGCCGCCCTCGGCGCCGCCCGCCTCCTCGCTCTCGGGCCCCTGCTCGGCGCGGTGTGAGGAGAGCACGAGGCTCTGCGGCGCCGGGGCGGCGACGGGGTGGTGACCGGCCAGTGCTACGTCGGCCGGCGCCTTCATGCCGACTGCCCCGCGTCCGCGGCCGCCGGGTCGATGACCGCGACGCCCATCCCGGTGAGCCACTCGGGCATCGGCTCGTACGCCAGACGCCGGGCCGGCGCGTGATCCAGGGCCGCGGCCATCAGGAGCCACGTACGCAACTCCTGCGCACCGTTTCCCGCGGCCTTCTCCAGTTCCTCGGACGTGAACTCGGTGAGGCGGTGGGCCTCACCACGCTCGAGGAGGCCGAGGAACTCGTCGTCGAACTCCGGGGTGAGGGATGCCTCGGCGGCCCGGATGATCTCGCGGCGGCGGGCGTCGTAGTCCTGCCAGTTCTCACGGCCGTTGAGCCAGGCGCCGACCATGAACTCCTCGTCATCGCCCCGCGGTTCGCGCCAGTCGGGCCAGGGCAGCCGGTGCGAGAGCCCGCCCGAGCCGACCACCGCGACCCGCCGGTCGCCGGGGAAGGAGAAAACGGCCTCGCGGACGGCGCGCCCCAGCGCCTCGCAGCGCCGAAGGGTCGGCAGCGGGTGCGCGAAGACGTTCACGACCAGCGGCACGATCTCCACGTCGAGGCCGTCCAGCAGGTACTGGATGGCGTGCGACTGCCCGTGGTCGATCTGGAGCCGGGCGGAGAACGCCGGGTCGAACCGTCCGCTCTCCACCAGCGAGTCCGCGATGTGCTGCGCGAGCGGCACGTCCACCGGCTGCGGGCCCTTCGGGGTCCCGGACTCGCCGCTGGCAATACACTCCCCGACGCCGAGCGTGAACGGCGGGATGAGGTCGAGCCAGAACCCGCGGAAGTGGTTCGAGCCGATCAGGACGACGGTGTCGGGGCGGACCCGGGCCAGCTCGGCGCGGGCCGCGCCGAGCGCGTCGCGGAACCGTTCGGCCCGGTCCTTGTGGATCGTCTCCTCCCAGTGCGTGTTCATCAGGGTGCTGTGGGAGGCCCCCACGCCGAGCACGATCTCGCTCATGCCGATGCTCCTTCCGGCTGTGCGGGTGCCTCGCACTCCGCGCGGGAACGGGTGACGGTGTCGACCGCCGTGCGGATCAGGTGGCGGGTCAGTCTCTGCATCTCGGGTACGGAGACGGTGTTCATGCCGCGGGCGAAGTCGATGTCGAAGGGTGCGTCGCTCACCTTCGGCATGCCGACGCGGACGGTGGGGATGCCGCGCCCGCGCAGGATGTTGGCGTCGGTCGCGCCACTGTTGCCGTTCACGACCTCATGCGGCTGCCCTTCGAGCGCCTCCCACCCGGCGACCGCGCTGCGGAAGACCCAGCTCGTCCGGGTGGTGGTGGTCCCCGGGATGGCGAGGATCATCTCGACCGTGGCGTCGAGCCCCGGCATCGAGGACCTCAACTCCGCTATCGTCGCCATGAATTCACGCTTCGCGTCCATGGGTGTCGTCTCCGGGGCGATCCGCAGATCGACGCGGAGGGTGCAGGCCGCCGTGGTCACGGCCGCCATGCGCGGCCAGCCGCCCCGCACCGACGACACGATGCCCTGCGGCGCGACGGTGCCGCCGGTGTGCCGCTTCGCGTACTCGGCGAACCACTCCTCCAGGTGCCGTACGACGTCACCGGCGCGGCTGATCGCGTTGTCGTACGGGAGCCGGTGGCGCGAGCCCGCATAGGTGTGGGTGCCGTGCACCGTCACCTCGAACCAGACCAGACCGACCTCGTCCCACGAAACGGTCCATCCCGGCTTGGCGATGACCGCGTAGTCGGTCCACACGCCCTGCTCCAGGAGAAAGGAACAGCCCGCGCCCTGTCCGGTGTTGAGCCGGTCGCTGCCGGGCCGGGCGTTCGTCGGCATGCCGCCGGCCCCGAACGCCGCCACCAGGTCCCCGGTCAGCGGCACACCGGCCAGCGCGATCGCCTCGGCAGCCATCATCACGCAGGCCGCGTGCCCTTTGGGGTTGGAGGCGCCGAGGCCCGTCACCAGGTCGTCGTAGACGGTGGCCTCCGGCCGCATGTCCTCGCGCAGCTTCGGCCCGATCCACGGCACGTCCTCGCTTTCCTCACCCACGGTGAGGGTGTCGATGGGCGCGTACAGCATCAGGTCGGGGCCGGTGCCGTCGCCCTCGAGGCGGGCCCAGGCGTTGGCCTGCCGCGCGTCGATCGGTTGACAGGCCGCGCGCAGACCGACCGAGGCGAGGGTCCCGGCGATGTGCTCGGCGAGAGGCCGCTCGTCGCCGGTCGGACTGGGGATGCCGACGAGCCCCACGATCAGCTCGCGCAGCCGTTCGTCGGTGACGTGCCTCCACGCCTCCGACACCCAGGCACGACGCTGCTCGTCGAGCCCGGAGAGCCCGTCGGGCTCAGCGGCGCCGGTCACTGGTTGACCCGGTGGACCTGGGTCATGGTCTTCTCCGCGAACAGCTGCTTGGCGCGGGGGAGTGCCACGGCGACGGCGACACCGAGCAGGATCTTGAACAGGGTGCGGGCCATGATCAGGCCTCCGTTTCGGTGATGGTGTCCGTGGGGGGTTCGGTGACGCCGGCGGCGGCGAGCTTCTTGGCGTACTCCTCCTCGCCGAGGTTGCGCCAGGCGGTCAGCGACACGTCGGGGCGGTAGAGCTTCTCCGGCGGCGCGTCGGTCACGTCGACCATCCAGGCGTCCTGGCCGGAGAACTGGCCGTGGAACAGCCAGCGGATGGCGCCGAGGTACTTGCCGTAGAAGCGGAGGGTGTCCCAGCCCTGTTTGAAGTTGACCATCACGCCGACGTACATGTGGTGGTCGGCGTCGATCGGCACGTAGAACTCGTAGTGCATGAAGTTGGGATAGGCGATCCGCAGCATGCCCGGCATCGACAGCGACGCGAAGCCGGGGAAGTCCTGGGACTCGATCACCGGGTCGACCTTGTCGGTCGCGCCGGTGTTGCCGAGGTTGAACGTCCCCTCCGACGGCTGCTTCATCCACCACCGCTTGTTCGTCCAGCGGCCCACACCCGGGAAGTCGGCCTCCCAGTAGACCTCGTCCTGGACGCGGTAGATCCAACGGCCCTTCGGCACGATCCGGGTGACGTTCCACGTCGGCATCGGCTTGAGAAGGCGCCAAAGAGCCGTGCGGTGCAGGTACTTGGCGTGCCCTTCGTCGAAGCCGTTCTCGCAGGCGAAGCGCCAGTTGCCGCCGCGCGGATCGAAACGGCCGCCCATCACGAAGGCGTTCGACACCAGCTCCTCGGGGAGCTGCTCGTCGAGGGGGTGCGGCTCCTCGTCGGCGATCGGCATGTACACCCAGACCATGCCGAGCCGCTCCTCGACGGCGTACGTGCGCACGCCGAGCTTGCCCGTGAGACGGCAGCCGGGACCGTCGGTGATGACCGCGGACAGGTTGCCGGTGGGCAGGTCGAAGGTCCAGCCGTGGTAGGGGCAGCTGACGGTGCCGGGGAACTGCTGATTTCCCTCGGACAGCGGGACGCCACGGTGCGGGCAACGGTTGTGCAGCGCGTACACCTTGCCGTTGTCGCGGATCAGCGTGATCTTCTCGCCGCAGAGCGTGAAGGGCTTGGGGTCGCCTGTGATGTGGCTCGCCCAGGTGACCGGGTACCAGTAGCCGCGGAAGCCGGACGCCGCCTTGTCGTAGTGGGGCCAGGACGACCAGTCCTGCCGGCCGATCTTGTCGGCGGATGCGCGGGGAGCCTTGGCGGGCACCTTCGCTGCGGTCTTCCGTGCGGCGGGGGGGGGGGGGGGGGGGCGAGTGCATAAAGTGGGGGGGGCACCGGGTTGGGGGGGTGGGCGCCCAG